>JAEWKG010000329.1 GCA_023386135.1 Pseudomonadota bacterium
AGCGACGCGCGGCTGCAGCTCTCCGACACCGCATGGCGGCGGCACCAGATGCCGGCCTATCACCTGATCGGTGAGAACCGCTCGGGCATCACGCTGGTCAACATCGGCGTCGGCCCGTCGAACGCCAAGACGATCACCGACCACCTAGCCGTGCTGCGGCCCGAGGCATGGCTGATGATCGGCCACTGCGGCGGCCTGCGCCCGAGCCAGAAGATCGGCGATTACGTGCTCGCGCACGCATACTTGCGCGACGACCACGTGCTCGACCCGGTCCTGCCGCCCGAGATCCCCCTCCCCGCCATCGCCGAAGTGCAGCAGGCGCTCTACGGCGCGGCCGAGGAAGTCAGCGGCGCGCACGGCAACGACCTCAAGCAGCGCATGCGCACCGGCACAGTCGTCACCACCGACGACCGGAACTGGGAGCTGCAATACACCCAGTCTGCCCGCCGCATGTCGCTGAGCCGCGCGGTGGGCGTGGACATGGAAAGCGCCACCATCGCCGGCCAGGGCTATCGCTTCCGCGTCCCCTACGGCACGTTGCTATGCGTGAGCGACAAACCGCTCCACGGCGAAATCAAGCTGCCCGGCCAGGCCAACAAGTTCTACGAGGAGGCGATCGCCGCCCATCTCCAGATCGGCGTCACCGCCTGCCGCCGCCTGCGCGACGAAGGCGACCGTCTCCACAGCCGCAAGCTGCGCGCCTTCAACGAGCCGCCGTTCCGGTGAGAGCGCCGAACCGCTCGCGCTCGATTGCCGGCCGTGCCGCGATCGTCACCGGTGCGGCGAGCGGCATGGGCCGGGCGACTGCGCTGCTGCTGGCGGCCGAGGGTGCGAAGGTCGCGGTGACCGACCTCGACCTCGCCGCGTGCGAGCGCGTGGCCGCCGAAGCGGGGGCCAACGCCTTCCCCTTCGCCCTCGACGTAAGCGACGCGGACGCAATCGCCTCACTCGTTCCGCAGATCGCCGCCGAGCTGGGCGGACTGGATATCCTGATCAACAACGCCGGGATATCCGCGTTCGCACCACTCGATGCGGGCGATGCTTACGAGGAGACGTGGAGCCGGGCGCTCGCCGTGTTGCTGACGGCCCAACAGCGCATGGTTCGCGCGGCCCTGCCTTTTCTCCGCAAGAGCGACGCGGCGCGCATCGTCAACATCGCATCGACCGAGGGTCTCGGTGCCACGCCGGGCGATACGCCCTACGTGGCTGCGAAGTCGGGCGTGGTCGGATTGACGCGGGGCTTGGCTGTCGACCTGGGCAAGGAGGGCATCACGGTGAACTGCGTGTGCCCCGGGCCGATCCGTACCGGGATGACCGCCGCGGTGCCCGACGACGCCAAGGCCGAGTTCGCCCGGCGCCGCACTGCGCTGCGACGGTATGGCGACCCCGAGGAAGTGGCCCACATCACGTTCAGCCTGGTGCTGCCCGCGGCGAGCTATATCACCGGCGCGGTGATCCCGGTCGACGGCGGGCTGATGGCGCGCAACGCTTGAAAGAGCGCCGCGCGCCTATCCATCACCAGCCCGTCGGCTTGCCCTTGTTCTGCTGGTCGAGCCACTTCTTTAGCGGCGCGAAGTATTCCAGCATCGGCTTGGCGCTCATCTCGCTGGTGCCGGTGAACACCTTGAGCGCCTCCGGCCAGGGCTTCGACGCACCCATCGACAGCATGGCGTTGAGCTTCGCGCCGACTTCCTTGTTGCCGTAGAAGCTGCACCGATGGAGCGGGCCCTTCCAGCCGGCCTGCTTGCACGCCGCCTGGTAGAACTGGAACTGCAGGATCCGCGCGAGGAAATAGCGGGTGTACGGCGTATTGCCCGGGATGTGATACTTCGCGCCCGGGTCGAAGGCATTCGCCGGCCGCTCGACCGGCGGGACCACGCCCTGGTACTGCTTCTTCAGGTCGACCCACGCGGTGTTGTAGTTCGCAGGGGTGATCGAACCGTCGAACACGCCCCAGCGCCACTTGTCGACCAGCAGGCCGAACGGCAGGAACGCGACCTTGTCCATTGCCTGGCGCAGCAGCAGGCCGATGTCCTTGTCGGCGCTCGGCACCTTCGACTTGTCGAGCAGGCCAATGTCGACGAGGTACTGCGGCGTGATCGACAGCGCGATGAAATCGCCGATCGCCTCGTGGAAGCCGTCGTTGGCGCCGTTCTCGTAGAGGAACGGCTTCTGGTTGTACGACCGCTGGTAGTAGTTGTGGCCCAGCTCGTGGTGAATAGTGACGAAATCGTCCGCATTCACCTTGGTGCACATCTTGATGCGGATGTCGTCCTTGTTGTCGATATCCCACGCGCTGGCGTGACAGACCACTTCGCGGTCCGCGGGCTTCACGAACAGGCTGCGTTCCCAGAAGGTGTCCGGCAGCTTGTCGAAGCCGAGCGACGAATAGAAGTTCTCGCCGTAGTGCACCATGTCGAGCGGCGACTTGCCCTTTTCCTTGAGCAGATCGCCGATGTCGTAGCCGAGGTCACCCGATCCGGCGGGCGCGACCAGTGGGTAGATGTTGCCCCACTCCTGCGCCCACATATTGCCGAGCAGATCAGCGCGGATCGGCCCGGTCTTGGGCTGTACCGCATCGCCGTACTTCTCGTTGAGCTTCCAGCGCACGTAAGTGTGCAGCGCTTCGTAGAGCGGCTTGGTCTCGTTCCACAGCCGCTCGGTCATGGCGGTGAACTCTTCCGGGCTCATGTCATAGCCCGAGCGCCACATCGCGCCGACGTCCGCGAAGCCGAGCTCCTTGGCGCCCTGGTTGGCGATGCCGACCATCTTGACATAGTCGTCCTACATCGGCGCGCCGACGTTGTCGTGCCAGCTCGACCACATCTCGGCGTACTCGGCTGGCGTGTGGTTGAGGTTGCCCATCTCGGCCTCGATGTCCGAGCCCGAGATTTCCTTGCCGTCCAGCATGCCCTTGCCCTTGCCGTACTGGCTGGAGAGGCTGGTGGTGATCTCGCTTAGCTGCGCCGCCGCACCGGGCGTGGTCGGCGCGGGCAACGTGATGCCGTTGCGCATAATGTTGAGCTTGCGCTGCACGTCGGGGTCGAGCCCCGGGACCGCCGCATACTTGGCGGCATCGAGAGCGTACTTCACCGCCTTCTCGGTCAGCTCGCCATTGCTGCGCGCGGCGAGGGCATCGGTGTCGTCGGTAATGAAGTTGTAGTTCACCCAGTTGATCTGGTTGTTCTCGACCGAGAACTCGGCGAAGTCCTTCTCGGCGGCGGCGACGAACTGCGCGGCGCCCTCGGCGGTCATCGGATAGGCGGGCGCCGCGGCGTCCTGCGCGAAGGCAGGCGTGGCAAGCGCGACAGCGAGCGCGGCAAGCGCGGTCGAAGCGAATTTCATTGATCAGTCTCCCGGGGATTTATCGCGTTCTCGAAAGTCGGATGAGTGCTGCTCTGCACATGAGTCAGCGGTGAATCAACCGGCGAGGAACCGCACGATCGCCTCGCCCAGTGCAGGTTCGGTGACCGAGCTCATGTGGGTGCCGGGCACTTCCTCGAAGCGACCGGCGGGCAGCGCTTCGGTGAGCTTGTGCGGGTCGCCGTTGTCGCGATCCTGCGCACCGCACAGCACCAGCGTCGGCATGGTGATCGCCTCCAGCTCGGCCGGGTCGGTGTCGCCCACCGATTGCAGCAAGAGGCGCGCCGCGATGCGGTCCACCTTCTGCGTCTTCATGAAGCTGACGGCCATAAACGCCGGATCGCCGTGCTTGACCGTGTCGAAGCGGTCGATCGCGTCGATGAAGAACGCCGCACGCCGGTTCCATCCGGCAAGGCCCTCGATACCCATCCCGCCGAGGACTAGGCGTCGCGGTGCAAGGCCCGCGATGACCGCGCGGGCCGAGGTGCGCGAACCGAGCGAGAAGCCGACTAGGTCGAAGTCGTCGAGCTGCAGCGCATCGACCACCGCAAAGGCATCGCGCACCAGCACATCGCGCGGATAGGCCGCTGCGTCGTGCGGGCGCTCGCTGTCACCGTGCGCGCGCAAGTCGGGCATGATCGCCTCGAACCCCGCGTCCGCAAGTTTCTGCGCGTGGCCGAACTTGATCCAGTTGGTGTTCGCGTCGGAAAACAGGCCGTGGAGCAGCAGAACCGGCCGGCCCGCGCCCAATCGGTGGACCGAAAGCTGGGCGTCGCCGAACCCAGCGACGGTTTCGCGCCGCACACTCATGCCGGCGGCGGCTCCGCGCCGGCGTCGCGCCACTTCTTGACGATCACTTCGTGCTCATCGGTCCGCGTGCGCGGCAGCGCGCTGGTGTCGATCCATGCCTCGATGACACTCTCGGCGCCGAAATGGGTCTTGGGCACGAAGTCCCACGGCTCGTCGAAGCTGCCGACGGTGAGGTCCATGTTATCCGAGCCCTCGCGAAAGCGAAAGCCGATCGGCGTGCCGCAACTGCTGCAGAACGGGCGCTGGGCGATCGGCGAGCTGTCGTACCACGCCGGCTCCCCATCCCACGCCACATCCGTCCGCTTCACGCTGACGAGGGCCGCCGCGACCCCGCCCGAAGCGCGCTGGCACATGCGGCAATGGCATAGGCCTGCTTCGGCAGGATCGACCATAACGGTGTAGCGCACACGGCGGCATTGGCAGCCGCCGGTCTTCTCGATCTTGGGCATGGCGAAGCTTTTATCGCCCGTTCGCGGAATACGAAAGGCGCCTGGGGCGTTGACGATCATTGCTTTTCGCAACTGATTGCGCTTTGGGACAGACCATGACGACCAGCAGCACGCGGCGCGAGCCCAATGGCTGAGGCGGATCCTACCCCTCCCATTACCACCGATGCCGAGCCGACCGACGAGGTCGTCGAAGTCACCGAAACCGAGACCGCCACGCCCCGCCGGCGGTGGGGCCGCACCGCGCTGATGGTGGCGCTGCCCCTCGCCCTGCTGATCGGCGGCGGGATCTATTACCTAAGCCTGCAAGGCAAGGTTTCGACCGACAACGCCTATGTCCAGCAGGACAAGGTGTCGATCAGCCCCGAGGTGGGCGGCAAGATCGTCCAGGTCGCGGTCAAGGAAGGCCAGGGCGTCCACAAGGGCGACCTATTGTTCATCATCGACCCCGAGCCGTTCCGGCTGCAGATTCAGCAGGCCGATGCGCAGATCGCCTTGGCGCAGGCAAACGTGACGGCGCTGGAGAGTTCCTCTGACCTCTCCGGGGCCGACATTGCCGGCGCGCGGGAGGACATCGCCTTCGCGCAAGCGACGCTTGGGCGGCAGCAGGCGCTATGGAACCGCGGGTTCACGACCAAGGCCGACTATCAGGCAGCGCAGCATGCCGTCTCGCAAGCCAAGGAGGAACTGCGCGCGGCCGAAGCGCGGCAGGTCGCGGCCCGGGCCAAGCTCGCCACCGGCGCGCAAGTGCCGGGAGAGAATCCGCAAGTCGCCGCCGCCAAGGCGCAGCGCGCGGTGGCCGAGCTCAACCTCAGCCGCACCACCATCCGCGCGCCGATGGATGGCCGTGTGGCGCAAGCTGACCGGCTGCAAATTGGGAACCAGATCATTCAGGGCGTCCCCGTCGTGACCTTGGTTGCGACCGGCACGACCTATGTCGAGGCGAATTACAAGGAAACCGACCTCGCCGAGATGAAAGTCGGCCAGCCTGCCCAGATCGAATTCGACGCCTACCCAGACCTCAAGGTGAAGGGCCACGTTGCCTCGATCGGCGCCGGTACGGGGTCCGAGTTCTCGGTGCTGCCGGCGCAGAACGCGACGGGCAACTGGGTCAAGGTGACGCAGCGGGTGCCGGTGCGGATTGCGATCGACGGCAATCCGCCGCGGCAGATGATCGCCGGCATTTCGAGCCACGTCACCGTCTTCACCGACGGCCGCAAGCACTAGGCGCCGCAATGGCGAGCGCTGCCCGGCCCGCCTCCTCGCCATCCGCCAGGCGCGCGCCGCCGCAAAGGCAGGCGGATGTCGCCGCGCTGCCGGTGGAGAACACCGCGCTGCTGGTGGTCGGGGTGATGACCGCATCGCTGCTGCAAGTGCTCGACGGGACCATCGCCAACGTCGCGCTGCCGCACATGCAGGCCTCGCTCGGCGCGACGGTCGACACGATCACCTGGGTGCTGACGAGCTACATCATCGCCTCGGCGGTCGCGATGCCGATCACCGGTTGGCTGGCCGACCGGATTGGCGCGCGCAAGCTGTTCATCGGCGCGGTCGCGGGTTTCATCATCGCCTCCGCGCTATGCGGCATCGCCCAGAACTTGACCGAGATGGTCGCCTTCCGCGCTGTGCAGGGCATCGCCGGCGCCTTCATCGCGCCACTCAGCCAGAGCTTCATGCTCGATGCGACCAAGCCCAGCCGCCACCCGCAGATGATGGCGATCTGGGGCATGGGGGTGATGATCGGGCCGATCCTCGGGCCGGTGCTCGGCGGCTATCTGACCGAGAACTGGAACTGGCGCTGGGTCTTCTACGTCAACGTGCCGCTCGGCCTCATCAGCCTTGCGATCCTGCTCACCACGCTGCCAAGCCGCGCCCTGTCGATCAGGCGCTTCGACCTCGTTGGATTCGGCTTGATCGCGGTCGGGCTGAGCGCGTTCCAGCTGATGATCGACCGTGGCCAGCAGGAAGACTGGTTCGCCTCATACGAGATCTGGATCTACGCATTTCTCGCCATCAGCGCGGCATGGATGGCGGCGATCCACTTCGTCACCGCGCGCAATCCGCTGTTCGACCGTTCGCTGTTCGCCGACCGCAATTTCGTGATCGCGATGATCTTCATGCTGGCGATCGGATCGGTGCTGTTCGCGACGATGGCGCTGCTGCCGCCGATGCTGCAGCAGCTGTTCGGATACAGCGTGATCGACACTGGCCTCGTGCTGATGCCGCGCGGGATCGGGGTGCTGATCACGATGCAGATCGCCGGCTACGCGACCCGCAAGGGCGTGGACGCGCGGATCATGGTGGCGGCGGGTTTTGCCATCACCGCCTTGTCGCTGTGGGAAATGTCGCACTGGTCGCTCGCGCTCGACCGCTATCACATCGTCATATCGGGATTGATCCAGGGCCTTGGCATCGGATTCGTGTTCATCCCATTGCAGACCACGGCGTTCGCGACGCTCGCGCCACGACTGCGGACCGACGGGTCGAGCCTCCTCAACCTGTTTCGTTCGGTGGGATCGTCCATTGGCATCTCGGTTGCGACGGTCGAGCTGGCCCGCAACATTCAGGTCAGCCACTCCGACCTCGTCTCGCACGTGACCTCGGCGTCGATCGACGCGCTCGATGTCTCGCCCGTGGATCGCTACCAGAGCATAGGCGACGTTGCGATTAAGATGGTCGACCTCGAAGTCAGCCGGCAGGCGGCGATGGTCGCTTACATCGACGACTTCTACATGATGATGTGGATGAGCCTCGCCGCGATTCCGTTGGTCTTGCTGATGCGCCGCAACGCCAGTCGCGCACCGGCGGCAGGCGCCGACGCGATGGGGCACTAGCGGGGCTGCAGGCCCTTCTGCTCCATGCGCCACCTGGCCATGGCGATGCGGTCTTGGCCAAAGAACGGCTCACCATCGAAGATCAGCGTGGGCACGCCCCAGTGGCCTGCACCTTCGAGCGCTCGTTGGTTTTCCGCGATCTCGGCATCAAGCGCCTCAGCATCGCGGCGCACTTCTTCGTCGAGCTCGGCCAGATCCAGCCCAGCGCGCTGGGCCGCACCGGCGAGATGCTCGCCCTCGTGCCAGCCTTCCGCCCCGCCCCAAATCAGCCGGCCCGCTTCGGCCGCGAAGGCAAGGCCCTTACCGCGCCGCGCCGCCGCCTGGCCGAGGCGCGTGATCCGCCGGATGTACGGCTGCTCGCCGGCGATCCTGCGCGTGGCGACATCCTGCACGATCGGATCGGGCCGCGGCGGGCCGAACGGGATGCCCTCGAACTGTGCCACTCGAAACATGTCGAGCATGGTGTAGCGCAGCCAGTTCGGATGGTTGCGCTCGAAGAAATCCGGCTCGCGGATCGCCAGCGGATAGACCGGCCGCAGGGCGATATCGACTGCGTAGGCTTCGGCGAGCTGGCGATAGCGGTCGACCGCGAGATAGCTGTACGGGCTGCGAAAGCTGAAGAACAGGTCGGCGGCCAAGCTCATCGCGGCACGCTCAGCGCAGAGACGAAATCGGCCGGCGGCGCGCCTTCGGTCCAGGCGGGGACTTCCGGATCGAGCGCTATCCACGGTTGCTTGCGCTTGGTCCAGATGTGCGCGCGCGGCACGATATGTTGGCTGCCATCGAGCGTCCCAGCGCGCACCACCGCCAGGCCGGGTCGCGCACTGTTCGTATTCCAGAGACGGGTGTGACAGGTGCCGCAGACCGATTGCCGGCTCGTCGCGCCATTGTCGTTGACGCGTTCGTACAGCTCGGGCTCTCCATGCGTGACGCGGATTGCTGCTTCCGGCACCACCGCCTGCTGGGTGAACGCCGTGCCGCTCCAGGTCTGGCAGTAGAGGCAATGGCAGCAGTAGACCGGCGGGTCGGCCTCGAGCGCGAGGGTATAGCGCACTTCGCCGCAGCGGCATCCGCCGTCCGGTCCGACACGATCCATCCGCACCTCCTTGGGCTTAACGGAAGAAGCAGTTCGTCCCCGCATAGAGGCTGACGATGCGCGCGTCACGCCCGGTGCCCTTGACGAAGCCGCCGATCGGCTTCCCGTCGGCGGCGACGTACTCGAACTCGCCCTCGAGCGTGCTGCCAGGGATCATCCGCGCCGCGCGCGCGACCTTGAGGTCCCGCATCATCTTGCCCGGCGCGATACCGTCCGCGGTGACGACCTGTGGACCTTCCTCCGCCAGCCAGCCGACGAACTTGCCATCGGCGAAATTGAGAGTCAGCGGGCCATAGCGCGCGAATTCCATCGGCCCCGCGCCGCACTCGGCGTTGGCGCTGGTCTCGGGTTTGCCGAACCACCGCGTCGCTACGCGCTCGACCTCCATCCGCGGGATGCCGAACATGAACTCGGCGGTCTTGCCGCCCGGCGGATCGAAGATGATGCCGTCGGTTTCGAGCACCGCCTTGGTGGCGGCCTTTGCTGCCGGCGTGGCGCGCTTGGCC
>JAEWKG010000333.1 GCA_023386135.1 Pseudomonadota bacterium
CCTCGGCTTCCTCGCCCATGCAGCCCGTCACGATCACCCGGCCGTTCTCCGCGATCGCCTCGCCGATCGCTTCCAGGCTTTCCTCCTTGGCGCTGTCGAGGAAGCCGCAGGTGTTGACCAGCACCACGTCGGCACCGGCGTAGTCGGGGCTCATCGCATAGCCGTCCGCGCGCAGCGAGGTGAGGATGCGCTCGGAATCGACCAGGTTCTTCGGACAGCCAAGGCTGACCATCCCGACCTTCTTCTGGCCGGGGATCTCAAGGATCGGGGATGTCATGACGGCGGCGCCCCTACACGCATTGCCTGCTCGGCGCTATAGTCGCGCTCGCCATGCTGATCCGGTTCGCCAAGGGTGCGACGAGCGATACGATTGCGGTAACGCGCGCCGATGGCAGCCGCGCTGAGTTTTCGTTCCCTCACAAGGGCCCGACGCCGCACGATGCGTTTCATCTCGCGGTCGAGGGCGAGCTTGGCCTGGCGCGCGGGTTCTGGGGCCTGGTGGCAGGTGGCATGGATCCGGCGCAAGTCGGCGCGCTCGCAGCCGCCGGTGGCCACGCCAGCGCGAAAAGGGCGGGTGTGCCCGATGCCGGAATCATCGAACTGCTGCAGGCCGAACGCCTGGTCGAATGCTTCGAGGCCGAAAGCTGGTCGGCGGGCGAGGACGACGAGGGGATTCGGCTGATGGCCGAGGCGGGTTGGTCCGCCTCACACGTGCCTGCGCTCCCGCTCGAAGGCGACGCACTCGCACGCATCCGAGAAGCGATCAAAGAGTTCGCCGAGGAATGGGCGGCGATCCCGTCCGCCGGCGCTCTCGAGCGGACCTGGCCGCGCGGCTGAGACGGCGCTGTTCGCGGCGCGCGCGATGCGCTACAGCCGCTGAATAACAAATATAAAGTGAGAGGAACGCCCGGGTGGGACCGGTCAACTGGATCGCCGTCGTGGTCGCTGCGCTGACCGCCGGGGCATTGGCGCTCGCCTGGTTCGGGCCGGCGTTCGGACCGGCCAAGACCCGCAAGGTAGCGGCGGGCCGGGTCATGACGAGGGGGCGGCCCTACCGCATCGCGGCGCTGACCGCCGTGTTGCTGTTGCTGACGGCGACGATGCTGGGACATTTTTTCGCCCGCGAAGGCGCTGAAAGACTCGCGCAGAAGCCGTGGCTCTATTTCATGATGAGCGGCGGCCTCGCGATCGCGTTCGTGATCCCGGCGCTGTGGATCAGCTTCAGCCATATCCGCGTGGCGACGCGAGTGGCGCTGATCGATGCCGGCTATTGGCTCGTCGCGTATCTCGCGATGGGGCTGGTGTTCTACCTGTTCGGCTAGCCCGCTGCGGCGGTCGGGACGATCTCCACCACCACGTCGCCGTCTTCGAGCGTGCAGGTCTCCCAGAACCCGAGCGTCTGCTCGCCGCGATAGACGCGTAGGCCGCGTCCGCCGCTGGCGAGATGGTCGAGGCTGCGGCCGACTTCCTCGGGCAACACCGGCCGCTCGACCAGTTGCACCCGCCCGCCGACCGAGGCGAGATCGACCATGTAATCGGCGACGTGGCTCCCTTGCGCGCTGCCGGCGAGCAACAGCCCGGTGAAACGCACCGGGTTGATGACGTTGTCCGCCCCGGCCTGCCGCGCGAGCAGTTCGTTGTCGTCGGCGCGCACCACGACGCTGATCGGGACCTTCGGGGCAAGGTGGCGGACGGTGAGCACGATCAGGATCGAGGCGTCATCACGCCCGGCCGAGACCAGCACCGTGCGCGCTTCCGCCACCCGCACCGCGACCAGGTTCTCGTCACGCGAGGCGTCGGCCGCCATCGTGTTGCAGCCGAGTTCGCTCGCTTCCTCCAGCCGTTCCTCGCTCGTGTCCATCACCACAATGCAGGCGGGGTCGGTCCCGCGCTCGATCAGTTCGCGCACCGCTTCGGAGCCCGAGATGCCGAAGCCGATCACCACCACGTGGTTCGACAGGCGTTCCTGAATGCGCTTCATGCGCCACTTCTCCCAGCCCCTGCGGATGACGAAGTCGTAGGCCGCGCCCACGAAGATGAACAGCACGGCGAAACGGATCGGGGTGACGATCACCGCCTCGATCAGCCGCGCCCGGTCGCTCACCGGGGTGATGTCCCCGAAGCCCGTGGTGGTGATCGAAATCATCGTGAAATAGACGACGTCGAGGAAGCTGACGTGGCCGTCGTGACTGTCGACCAGCCCGTTGCGGTCGGCGTAATGGATCGCCACCACCAGCGCGACCAGCCCCATTGCAAGCGCCAGGCGGATGAAGGCGTCGGCCCACAGCGGCAGCCCGAGCTTGCGGCGCAGCGGGTGATAGCCGGGCTGGACGCGCTTGGGCCTCATTCCGGCGGGGGCCTCAGGCGAACCGTTCGCCGAGATCGCCGAGCGAGGCGTGGTGGGTCAGGTCGAGCTGCAACGGGGTGACCGCGATGTAGCCTTCGGAAATGGCCTCGAGGTCGGTGCCGTGGTCGAGCGTGTGCTCGATCGAGTCGAGCCCGAACCAGTAATATGGGTAACCGCGCGGATCGCGCCCTTCGACCACGGTGCCGCGCGAGTAGTCGTGGAAACCCTGGCGGACCACGCGGATGCCCTTGATCGCATCGGCGGGGAGGGCGGGGAAGTTGACGTTGACCAGCGTGCGCCTGGGCAGCGGCGCGTCGAGCAGCGGGGCGAGCACCTTGGCGCCCCACGCCAGCGCGGCGTCGAACGGCACCGCGTCGCCCATGCCTTCACCGGCATAGACCTGAGACAGCGCGATCGCGCGGATGCCCGCCAGCGCGCCTTCGATCGCGGCCGAGACGGTGCCCGAATAGGTGATGTCGTCGGCGAGATTGGCGCCGCGGTTGACGCCCGACAGAATCACGTCGGGCGTGCCGTCCATCGCCTTGCGCAGGCCCATCGTCACCGCGTCGGTCGGCGTGCCGCTGACCGAGAACCGCCGTTCGTCGTGCTTCCGCATCCGCACCGGGCGGGTGAGGGTGAGCGAATGGCCCGCGCCCGACTGTTCCTCGCTCGGCGCGCAGATCCAGATGTCGTCGGTGAACTGGCGCGCGATCTGCTCCAGCACCACGAGGCCCGGCGCATGGATGCCATCGTCGTTGGTGAGGAGGATTTTCATGCGATCAAATCCACCCCAAGACCGTCACCCTGAACTCGTTTCAGGGTCCATTTCGCCTCATGGACCGTCCGCGTTTGGGGCGCGATGGATCCTGAAACAAGTTCAGGATGACGGGACCGAGAGGGCATTGTCATGGCGCCGGCACCAGCCGTTCGAGCCCGCCGGCCCACGGCCGCAGCGCCTCGGGCACGAGCACCGAGCCATCCTCCTGCTGATAGTTCTCCAGCACCGCCACCAGCGTGCGCCCGACCGCGAGGCCGCTGCCGTTGAGCGTGTGCACGAACGCCGGCTTGCCGTTCTCCGCCCGGTAGCGCGCGTTCATCCGCCGCGCCTGGAATTCGCCGCACCAGCTCACCGAGCTGATCTCGCGGTAGGCGCCCTGGCCGGGCAGCCAGACCTCCAGATCGAAGGTCTTGCGCGCCCCGAACCCCATGTCACCGGCGCACAGCAGCATCGTGCGGTAAGGCAATTCGAGCCGCTCGAGGATCACCTGCGCCGAACGCAGCATGTGCTGGTGCTCGGCCTCGGCATCCTCGGGCCGGCAGATCGAGACCAGCTCCACTTTGTCGAACTGGTGCTGGCGGATGTAGCCGCGCGTGTCGCGCCCCGCCGAACCGGCTTCGGAACGGAAGCACGGGGTCAGCGCCGTCAGCCGCATCGGCTCGGCGAGATCGAGGATCTGCTCGCGCACCGAATTGGTCAGGCTGACCTCGCTGGTCGGGATCAGCCAGCGGCCGTCGGTGGTGCTGAAGGAGTCCTCGGCGAACTTGGGGAGTTGGCCGGTGCCGAACATCGCCTCTTCGCGCACCAGCAGCGGCGTGGCGCACTCGGTGTAGCCGTGTTGCACCGTCTGCGTATCGAGCATGAACTGCGCGAGCGCTCGCTGCAGCCGCGCCATCTGGCCTCTTAGGAACGTAAAACGCGCCCCCGCGATTGCCGCGCCTGTCGCGAAGTCGAGACCAAGCGCGGGTGCGAAATCAGCGTGCTCCTGCGCGCGAAAATTGAAACTACGTGGGTCCCCCCACCGGCTGATTTCCACGTTGCCCGCTTCATCCTCACCTTCCGGAACGTCTTCCGCCGGAAGGTTTGGCATCGCTTGCATGAGGGCGTCGAAATTTGCTTGCGCTCGTTCTACCGCCTGCTCGAATATGCCGATTTTAAACTTGTTTAACTCACTCCGTCCAAGAATATCCTGCTTCTCATTCGTAATAGTCAACAGTTCCGCTAATACCGCGTTGACAGACTCAATTGAACTGTCGCCGATATTTGCTTCTAATTGAGCGATTTCATCGGTGTCCTTATTATGTAAACTGAGATATTTCTTGTCAGCAGAATAATACGATGCTTGCAGCCTCTTTTTTTCGGCAAGAAGCTCTTCCAAATCTTTTCGAATGGCACGGAGTTGGACGTCAGCTGACATCAGGTCCACCACGGTAGCGGGTGTACCTCGCTTTGCCATCTGCGCAGAGTACTGAGGAGGGTTTTCGCGGATCAGGCGTATGTCGTGCATGGGCGCGGCCTATGCCCGACGCCTCGGGCGCGCGCAATGCGGGAACCAGCCGCGCGGCAGGCGGTAGAATAGCCCAGCACAGGGGAAGATTTTGCCGCAAGATCAAGCCATCGAGCCGCCGCGGCGCACGCCTTTCATCGATCTGCTCGACAGCGGCGTGCGCGCGGGGCGCAAGCTCGGGCTGATCGAGCCCGCGCGTCTGGAGAAGGACTGGCTGCTCGAACACGCCGTGGCCGAGGCCGGTCTCGCCGACTTCGGCGACCGCTGGTTCGAGCGACCGATGGAGGCGTTGCTCGACGCCGTGAACCGCGAGGCGCGGCTCAATGCCGCGGGCGCTCTCGCCGCCAAGCACCAGTTTCTCCACGTCCTGCGCGACCGGCTGCTGACCCAGATGTGGTTCGAGCGGCACCCGGAAATCCTCGCCCGTCCGATCCCGCACCCGGTGGTGATCGTGGGTCCGATGCGCACCGGCACCACGCGGCTCCATCGCCTGCTCGCCGCCGACCGCCGCTTTGCGCATCTGCGCAGCTTCGAGACGATCAGCCCGGTCCCGCGGCCGGGGTTCGAGGAGGTGATGGCCGGGCACACGGCGGACTTCCGGCCCAAGCTTGCGAGCCGGATCATGAAGGTCGCGCGGCTCGCCAACCCGCGAACGCTCTCGATCCACCCGACCGGCCCCTACGAGCCCGAGGAAGAGCTCGGCCTGCTGGTGGCGAGCATGTGGGGGATGAAGCATGAGGCGCAGTGGCACGTGCCGAGCTACGGCCGCTGGTGCGAAGGCGAGGATGCGACGCCGGCCTATCGCCACATGGCGAATCTGCTGCGCCTGATCGGCTGGTCGCAGCAGGAAAGCTCGCTCAGGCCGTGGATCCTCAAGACCCCGCAGCACATGCTCGACCTGCCGGCGCTGCTGAAGGTATTCCCCGATGCGCGGCTGATCTTCACCCACCGCGATCCCCGCGCCGTGGTCGGCAGCGCCGCCAGCCTCGCCTGGAACCAGACGATCATCTAATCCGACCATGCCGATGCGCCGACGATCGGGCGCGAGTGGCTGCGCAAGACTGCGCTGATGACCGAGCGCATGATGGCCGCGCGCCGCGCGATCCCCGCCGACCGCATGATCGACGTGCAGTATGACGAGATGGACCGCGACTGGCGTGGTACCATGGGGCGGGTTTATCGGTTCCTCGGCCTCGAAATCCAGGGCGCCTTGCCCGGAATGGAGCGCTACATCCGTCGCAGCCGCAAGCTGAAGCGGCGGCCGCATCGCTACAGCCTGGAGGAGTTCGGCCTCAGCGAAGGCGAGGTGCTCGAGCGGATGGACGGGTACATCAACCGTTTCGGGGTGTTCATCGAGCGCCGAACACCGCCAATGAAGCGCTTCATTGCACGCTGAAGCCATTCCCGCGAGGGCAGGGAATGGTGGGCGCGACAGGGATTGAACCTGTGACCCCACCCGTGTG
>JAEWKG010000069.1 GCA_023386135.1 Pseudomonadota bacterium
GCCGATCCTGCGCAACGCGGTCACCGCGCGCGCCGAGATGGACGCCGGCGTGCTGGAGGCCGCGGACGCGGTCGGCATGACTCCGGGACAGAAGCTGCGGCTGGTCGAGGCCCCACTCGCCGCGCCCTTCGTGATGGCGGGCATTCGTACTGCCGCGGTGTGGACGATCGGCGCGGCGACGCTGTCTACCACCGTCGGCCAGCCGAGCCTGGGCGATCCGATCTTCGCCGGGCTGCAGACCCAGAACTGGGCGCTGGTGCTGGCCGGTTGCATCGCTGCTGCAACGCTGGCGCTTGTGGCGGATGGCCTGCTTGCACTGGTGGAGCACGGCCTCAAGGCGCGGCGGCCGGTGCTGGCGTCGCTGGGGCTCGCCCTGGTCGCTGTCGGGCTACTCGCCGCCACCTTCGCGGGACAACGCGAGGAGCGCGATACGGTCGTCATCGGCGCGAAGAACTTCTCGGAGCAGTATATCCTCGCCCGCCTGATCGGCCAGCGGCTCGAGCAGGCGGGCTACGCGGTGACCTACCGCGAGGGGCTCGGCTCGGCGGTGATCCACCGCGCGCTGACCTCAGGCCAGATCGACGTCTATGTCGATTACTCGGGCACCGTGTGGGCGAACGAGATGAAGCGCACCGACACCCCGGACCGAGCGGCGATGCTCAAGGGCATCGCGGCGTGGGAGCAGGGGAATGGCGCGCGGCTGTTGGGCTCGCTCGGGTTCGAGAACGCCTACGCCTTCGCGATGAAGGGCGACCGGGCGAAGGCGATGGGGATCGCCAGCCTCGCCGACCTGGCCGCGAAAGGGCGCGACCTGACGCTGGGCGGCGACCTCGAATTCTTCCGCCGGCCCGAATGGCGGGCGGTGGACGCGGCCTACGGCCTTGGCGTGCTGCGGCAGAAGAACTTCGCACCGACCTTCATGTACGATGCCCTGGCAAGCGGCGAAGCCGACGCGATCACCGCGTTCAGCTCCGACGGGCGGATCGCGGCGGACAAGCTGACGGTGCTGGCCGACCCCAAGGGCGCGCTACCCGCCTATGATGCGATGCTGCTGGTCGCGCCCGGCAAGGCGCACGACCGGCGCTTCATCACCGCGCTGCAGCCGCTGGTAGGAGCGATTCCGGTCGCGGCGATGCAGCAGGCCAACTACCGGGTCGATCGGCCGGACGACAAGCAATCGCCCGACGCAGCCGCCCGCTGGCTGGCACAGCGGATCGGGCGCTAGCTGCCCCGGCGCCAGACCTGGGTCTGGCAGAACGGGCCGATGCAGCCCTTGACCTCGAGCCGGTCGCCATCGAGCCGGCGCAGGATCGAGCGGTACGATTTCCCGGCCTTGGGATCGTAGATCGTCCCGCGCCACACCGCGCCGTCCTCGCTGAACCCGGTCAGGATCGGCAGGCCGAGCAGCTTGCGTGTGCGCAGCTTGGCGTCGGGGTTGTGCACGTCGCGCTGGTCGGCGCCACCCGGCGGGGTGACGAGGAACCGCGCCAGCGTGCCGCACAGGCTCTTGCCGCAGGGCGCGATGCGCACCACGCCGTCGCGGGTGGCGGTGACCCACGAACCGGTGATCGGCTCGGCCGCCGCGAGCGGCGCAGTCGCGAGAAAGGGGGCGACGAGCGCCAGTGCCAAAACAATGCGTTTCATGCGTCCTCGAATCCCACTCCGCGCGGCCAGCCGGTTCCGGCGAGGCCCATGACCTTGAACAGCGTGCCCATCTGGTCTTCGGCGACCAGACGGTCGCGCGCGGCATTGAGTTCCGCGCGGTGGTGCGGGGCGCGCATTGCCAGCGCCTCGGCGCGGGTCTCGATGCCGAGCGCGCGCAGCCACTCGCCCTGGCGCACGGTGCCCATCCATTGGGTCCCGCGCGACTGCGCGACTTTGGCGAGGGTGCCGAAATCGACGTGCGCGGTGAGGTCCGCCTCGCCCGGCAATGCCAGCGGATCGACCTTGCGGTGCGCCTTCACCGCCTGCAGCGTCGAGCCGCCGCGAAGGTCGCTGTGGCCATAGTCGATCAAGAGCGCGCACCCGCCCTGCGCCGCCAGCCGGCCGGCGATCTCGTCGGTCACCGCGGCGGCGGCGGGCGAGGTCTCGACGATCGCCCCCTGCCGCGCGCCGCGCCACTCGGCGGGCACCGCGGCGTCCATCGGCATGGCCCCGGCGACATAGACGAATTCCTCCCCCGACAGCCCGACCATCCGTTCGCGCCAGCCCTCGGCGGAGCGGACCAGCTGGCGCACCGGCAGCGCGTCGAGGAATTCGTTGCCGACGATCATCACCGGCCCCTCCATCGGCACGGTGGTGAGGTCGCCGTGGAATTGCGCGCCGGGCACCGCTTCCAATTGCAGCTTCTTCAATGCGGGCGAGGCTTCGACGAAGTGCACCTCCGGCTTGAGGCCGTAGCGCTTCATCGAGCGCAGCGCGTCCTTCGCCAGCGTCCCGCGCCCGGGGCCCAATTCGACGTAGTGCACCGGCTCCTCGCGCCCCGCGCGGATCCACAGGTCGGCCAGCCACAGGCCGATGAGCTCGCCGAACATCTGGCTGATCTCGGGCGCGGTGACGAAATCGCCTTCGCTGCCGAGTGGGTCCTTGGCGGCATAGTAGCGCGCGTTGGACTCGGCCATGAAATGGGCGAGGCTGATCGGCCCGTGGTTGCGGATCAGCCGGCGGAAGGTCTCCGCCAGCGGCACGTGATCGGTCATGCCGCCGCGGGCTGAGCGGCCTGGGTACCCAATTGCGGACGGACCAGCGCGCGAATGACCAGCGCCACGCCGACGATCATCAGCGGCACCGTCAGCCACTGCCCCATGCTGAGGCCCGTCTGGCGCGCGAACTCGGCGAGCTGCGAATCCGGCTGGCGGAAGAACTCGACCGTGAACCGCGCGAGCGCGATGCCGGCGGTGAACACACCCACCAGCAGCCCCGGCCGCCAGCGCGCGCGGGTCTTCCAGAACAGCAACAGCATGATGACGATCATCAGCGCGCCTTCGAGCCCGGCTTCGTAGAGCTGGCTGGGGTGGCGCGGGAGGCCGAGTGGGTCGGTGGGGAAGATCATCGCCCACGGCACGTCGCTTGTCACAGGGCGGCCCCACAGCTCGCCGTTGATGAAGTTGGCGAGGCGCCCGAACATCATCCCGAACGGCACGTTGACCGCGATGTAGTCGGCGGTGCGCAGGAAGTTTATCCCGCCGCTGCGGCACACCCAGGCGATCGCGATCAGGACGCCGATCACCCCGCCGTGGAAGCTCATCCCGCCGTCCCACAGGCGCAGCAGGTCCCAGCTCGGGAACTCGCCGGCGGTGAAGTGGGTGAACATCGACGGGATGCCGGTCTCGCCGCCGGTGTAGAATGCCGCGTAGCCCAGCCGGCCGCCGATGATGATGCCGAGCGTGCAGTAGAAGAACAGGTCGTCGGCATGGCGCTGCGCCATCGGGCTGCCCGGCGCCTTGATCATCTTCGTGAGGTGCCAGTACCCCAGCACGATCCCCGCGAGGTAAGCGAGGGAGTAGAACCGCAGCTCCATGAAGCCGAGGTTGATACCCTTCCTGAGGCCCAGGTCTTCGAACCGGATGGCGTGGTCGGCGTATTGCGACGCGTCGGCCAGTAGTGACAGCAGCACGATTGATCCTTAACCCTTGGCACCGACTGGCGGCGTCCCGTCGGCGCGGCTCTTGCCATAGCCCGCCTGCGGAGGAAAGCCGCGCGGCAACACTTGAGAGGATCGCTACGCAGATGGCCACCGAACTCGACGACGCCCTGAACCGGATCATGGACACGCTGGTCGTGCCCGGCGCACCGTTCGAGACGGTGC
>JAEWKG010000033.1 GCA_023386135.1 Pseudomonadota bacterium
ACGGCACGCTTCCCGCCGCGCTGCGCGATCCCAAGCGCCAGGCCGCCGCCACCGAGGACATCTGGCGCAAGCACCTCCAGACGATCGACCGCTTCAACGAACCTGGCAAATTCACCGCGCTGGGCGCGTTCGAATACACCCTGATGCCCGACGGCAATAATCTCCACCGCGTCGTCCTCTTCCGCGACGGCAGCGCCAAGACCAGCCAGGTCGGCCCGTTCCCCGGCCTCGGCGGGCAGGTCGACCAGCTGTGGGACTACATGGATGCCTACGAGAAGAAGACCGGCGGCCACGTGCTGGCGATCCCGCACAATGCGAACCTCTCCAACGGCCTGATGTTCGAGCTGACGATGCCCGGCGGCGGTCCGATGACCGCCGAATACGCCCGCCGCCGTGCCGCGCACGAGCCTGCGGTCGAGGCGACGCAGATCAAGGGCGACAGCGAGGCGCACAAGTTCCTCTCCCCCAACGACGAGTTCGCCAGCTTCGGGGTCGCGGGGTGGGAGCTCGGCAACCTGCCGCTGACCCGCCGCACCACTCCCGACATGTTCGGCGGCAACTACGTGCGTGAGGCGCTGAAGCGCGGCCTGACGATCGAGGCCCGCACGGGGGTGAACCCCTATCGCTTCGGCCTCGTCGGCGGGACCGACAGCCACACCGGCCTGTCGACCGCGGACGAGAACAACTTCTTCGGCAAGCACAGCGGCAACGAACCGAGCCCCCAGCGCGCACTGAGCCCGCAGAACCTCGGCACCGAGCAGGGCCGCTTCGGCTATCACTACCTCGCCGGTGGCTATGCCGGGGTGTGGGCGCGGGCGAACACCCGGGCGGAGATCTTCGATGCGATCAAGCGGCGCGAGGTCTACGCCACCACGGGCCCGCGCATGACGGTGCGGATGTTCGGCGGCTTCGATTTCACCCCGCAGGACTTCGGCGGCCAGGGCTGGGTCGGTGCCGGCTACAAGCGCGGGGTGCCGATGGGCGGGGAGCTCGCCGACAAGGGCACCGCGCCGGTGTTCATGATCGAGGCGCTGAAGGACCCGATCGGCGCCAACCTTGACCGGGTGCAGGTGGTGAAGGGCTGGGTCGATGCCGGCGGCGTTGCCCACGAGAAGGTGTTCGACGTCGCCTGGTCCGATGCCGACAAGCGGCGGATGGTCGGCGGCAAGGTGCCCGCGGGGGGCGACACCGTCGATCGCGCGAAGGCCAGCTACACCAACACCATCGGCGCCAAGCAGCTACGCACGCTGTGGCGCGATCCCGAGTACGCGAAGGGGCAGTCGGCGTTCTACTACGTGCGGGTGATCGAAATCCCGACCCCGCGCTGGGTGCTGTTCGATGCCCTGCGCTATCACCTCACCCTGCCGCCCGAGGCGATGAAGGATGCGGTGGCGCAGGAACGGGCCTATTCCTCGCCGATATGGCTGGTACCGCACAAGACGTGAGCATCTTCAAACGGCTCCTGCGCGAGCCGCTGGTCCATTTCCTCGTCGCCGGCGCGGTGATCTTCGCGGTGCTGTCGCTCAGGACCGCGCCCGACGATCCGGCCAGCCGCTCGATCCACCTCACCCGCGACGACCAGGCGCGGCTATCGGTCAACTTCGCCCAGATCATGGGCCGCCCGCCGACCCAGGCCGAGTTCGACGCGCTGATCCAGCGGTGGGTGCGCGAGGAAGTGCTCTATCGCGAGGCATTGCGGCTGGGGCTCGACCAGGGCGATGCCGTGATCCGCAAGCGGCTGGCGCAGAAGATGGACGTGATCGCCGCCAGCGCCGCCGACACCGAAACACCTGCGAATGAAGCGCTTCAAAAGTGGCTGAACACCCATCCCGAACGCTTCGCACAAGACCTGACACTGACCTTCGACCAGCTCTACTTCACCGAACGCGGCCGGGCGGTGGTGGCGAAAGCGTTGCTCGAAGGCGGGGCCGACTGGACCAAGGTCGGCGATGCGGTCTCGCTGCCTTCGCACTTCGAGCGCGCGAGCCGGACCACGGTCAGCGACGAAATGGGTCCCGACTTCGCCCGCGCCCTCGAAGGCCTCAAACCGGACAAGGCGTGGCGCGGCCCGGTCGAGAGCGCGCTCGGCTGGCACCTCGTGCGGCTCACCGGCAAGCAGCCTGGAGTGCTCCCGCCGCTCGCCGCGATCCGGGGCCGGGTGGAGGACGATTGGCGCGCCGAGACCGGCCGGCTGCGGCAGGATGCGGCCTACAAGACGCTGCGCGACGCCTACACCGTCCAGATCGACCGGTGAGGTGGCTCGCTGCCGCGCTGCTGCTGCTGTGCAGCGTTGCGGCGCACGCGGACGAGCTGCGCCCCGGCTTCGTCGAGCTGCGCCAGCGTGATGCGGCGCACTGGTCGCTGAGCTGGAAGCAGCCGCTGGTCACGCCCGGCGAGCCGGAACTGGTGGTGCCGCTGTTCCCGCCCACCTGCCGTATCGAGGGCGAGCCCCACCAGCGTCTCGCCGCGCTGGCGCTGGTCGGCAGCGCGGAGCTCATGTGCGAAGGGCCGATCGCCGGCCAGCGCGCGGGGTATCGCGAGATCCTCGGCGGCGGCGACGTGCTGATGCGGATCGCGCCGCTCGGGCAAAGGGTGCAATCCTACCGCCTCACGCCGGCCGAACCCGCCGTCACGCTCGCGACGCGTGCCGACACGCTGCAGGTCGTGCGCACCTACGGCACGCTCGGGGTGAGCCACATCCTCACCGGCTGGGACCACCTGCTGTTCGTGATTGCGCTGGTGCTGCTGGTGCGGCGTGGGTGGGCGGTCGCGCGGGCGGTGACCGCCTTTACCGTTGCGCACTCGCTGACCCTGATCGGCACCACGCTCGGACTCGTCGGGCTGCCGCAAGCGCCGGTCGAGGCTTTGATCGCGCTGTCGATCGTCTTCCTCGCCGCCGAGCTGCTCCGCGCCAATGACGGCACAGGGGGCCCGAGCGTCACGCTGCGCTATCCGTGGGCGATCGCCTTCGCCTTCGGCCTCGTCCACGGTTTCGGTTTCGCCGGCGCCTTGCGGGAGATCGGCCTGCCCGAGGGCGAAGTTCCGGCGGCCCTGCTCTCCTTCAACCTGGGCGTCGAGGCGGGCCAGCTGGCGGTGGTGCTGACGGTTCTCGCGGTGCTGTGGCTGGTCGCGAAACTCGCCCGCCAGGCGCTCGCTCCGGCGGTGCGCCTCGCCGCCTATGCCATCGGCGTGACCGCTTCGTACTGGCTGATCGACCGGGTCGTCGCTTAAGCGCCGCCGGTTAGCTTGCCATTCACCCGTCCGCGCCTACATTCCGAAAGACGCGAAAGGACGGCATCTTCCGATGAACGACGACAAGGATCCTCAGGGCTCGGGACCAGGTGGACCCAACCCCTGGATGAAGAGCCTGCTGGTGTGGGGCGGGATTTTCCTCGCGCTGCTGCTGGTGGTGTCGATGTTCGGCCAGGCCGGCCAGACACCGGGCCAGGCGATCGCCTATTCGGAATTCAAGAACCGCGTCGCCGCGGGCACCGTCAAGAGCGTGCAGATCGCGCCCGACAACATCAGCGGCACGATGAAGAGCGGCGACACGTTCTCCACCAAGCCGGTGTTCGTCGACACCGATCTGCCCAAGCAGCTCGACACCGCTGGCGTCTCGTATTCGGGCAAGGATCAGGACCAGCCCAACGTGCTGCTGTACCTGCTCATCCAGTCGCTCCCGTTCATCCTCATCCTCGGCATCGCGTTCTTCGCGCTGCGCCAGGTCCAGAAGGGCGGCGGCGCGGGCGGGGCGATGGGCTTCGGCAAGTCCAAGGCCAAGATGCTGACCGAGAAGCAGGGCCGGGTCCCCTTCAACGACGTCGCCGGCATCGACGAGGCGCGCGAGGAGCTCGAAGAGATCGTCGAGTTCCTGCGCGACCCGCAGCGCTTCTCCAAGCTCGGCGGCCAGATTCCCAAGGGCGCGCTGCTGGTCGGCAGCCCCGGCACCGGCAAGACCCTGCTCGCCCGCGCCATCGCGGGTGAGGCCGGGGTGCCGTTCTTCACCATCTCGGGCTCCGACTTCGTCGAGATGTTCGTCGGCGTCGGCGCGAGCCGCGTGCGCGACATGTTCGAACAGGCGAAGAAGAATGCGCCGTGCATCGTGTTCATCGACGAGATCGACGCGGTCGGCCGGCATCGCGGCCACGGCCTCGGCAACTCGAACGACGAGCGCGAGCAGACCCTGAACCAGCTCCTCGTCGAGATGGACGGGTTCGAGGCGAACGAAGGCATCATCATCATCGCCGCCACCAACCGGCCCGACGTGCTCGATCCCGCGCTGCTGCGCCCCGGCCGCTTCGACCGACAGGTCGTGGTGCCGGTGCCCGACATCGACGGCCGCGAGAAGATCCTCGCCGTGCATATGAAGAAGGTGCCGCTGGCGCCCGACGTCAACGCGCGCACGATCGCCCGCGGTACGCCCGGCTTCTCGGGCGCGGACCTCGCCAACCTCGTCAACGAGGCGGCGCTGCTAGCCGCCCGGCGCAACAAGCGCCTGGTCGCGATGCAGGAATTCGAGGACGCCA
Source organism: Pseudomonadota bacterium (assembly GCA_023386135.1). GTDB lineage: Bacteria > Pseudomonadota > Alphaproteobacteria > Sphingomonadales > Sphingomonadaceae > Tsuneonella. The sequence goes on from JAEWKG010000033.1 coordinate 4,527, forward strand.
AGGACAAGGTCATGATGGGCAGCGAGCGGCGCTCGATGGTCATGACCGACGACGAGAAGAAGATGACCGCCTACCACGAGGCCGGCCACGCGCTGGTTTCCATGCGCGAGGCGGCGTCGGACCCGATCCACAAGGCGACGATCATCCCCCGCGGCCGCGCGCTCGGCATGGTGATGCGCCTGCCCGAACGCGACAACTACTCGTACCACCGCGACAAGATGCACGCCGACCTCGCGGTCAGCATGGGCGGGCGCGTGGCGGAAGAGCTGATCTTCGGCCACGACAAGGTGTCGTCGGGCGCGAGCTCGGACATCCAGTACGCCACTTCGCTGGCGCGCAACATGGTCACCAAGTGGGGCATGAGCGAGAAGCTTGGGCCCCTGCAATACGAGCAGAGCCAGGAAGGCTATCTCGGATACGGCGGCAGCCAACGGACGATGGGCTCGGACGAGACCAACAAGCTGATCGATGCCGAGATCAAGAACCTCGTCGAAGGCGCGCACGCGCGGGCGACCGAGATCCTGCAGGGCGAGGAGGACAAGCTCCATCTGCTCGCGCAGGCGATGCTCGAGTACGAGACGCTGACTGGCGACGAGATCCGCGCGCTCCTCGACAACGGCACGATCGACCGCCCCGATGCCCCCGCCGCGCCGACCGCGCGGCCGGTGCGCGGTTCGGCGATCCCCAAGCCGGGCCGCCGCTTCGGCGGCGAGGCTCCTCAAGGGGCTTAAGCGCGCCGTTCCGCGGTGAAGGCCGTTCAACGCCAAACCGTTTTCAAGTCGTCATCCCCGCGAACGCGGGGACCCATATCCATGGCAACGCGCACTCCACGACGGTCGTGAGAAACGCAGCGGTAGGTGATGGGTCCCCGCTTTCGCGGCGATGACGATGTTGGTCGTCAACTGAGGCCTAGCGCCGTATCCCCAGCTGGCTCGCCGCCTGCTCCAGCTCCGCCTTGCGCGCCGGATTGGCGGCGACCGCCTCACCCAGCGCTTTCGCTGCAGCAGCGTCCTGGCCTAGCGTCTTGCGGCTGCGCATCAGCATGATCCAGCCGTCGACGTTGCCCGGGTTGGCCTTGAGCTTGCCTTCGAGGCTCGCGACCATCCCTTCGGCCATCGTCCGCTGCTCGCCGGGCGGGATGCTGCCGGCGGCGGCGATCTGTTCTTGCGAGGGGCCGGGGATTGCGCCGAACGCCGGATGCGCGGGCTTGGGCTGCTTGGCCGATGCCGCGGCGAGGCGCGGGGCGACGTCGATGTTGTTGATCTTGCCGACCTGCTCGATCGTCCGCTTGAGGTCCGCCTCCCACGGCGCGCCCGGCGGGGTTTCGGCGAGCAGCGCCAGCCAATCGTCGATCGCGCCCTTGTGATCGCCGCCGAGGTCGCGATTGACCGCGAGGAAGTAGCGCGCCCGGGCGTCCTTGGGATCGAGCTCGAACGCCTTCTTGAACGCGGCGAGCGCGCGCGGCGGCATCGGACTGTCGGCGCTCGCCATCACCAGCGCTTCGCCAAGGCTCGACCACAGCACCGCATTGCCCGGCGCTGCCTCGGTACCTTTGACGTACGCATTCGCGGCATCGGAGTAACGGCCGGCGTCGAAGTAGGCGAAGCCGAGGCGCTGCCAGCCCGCCGCGTCCTTGGGGTTCGCCTTGGCATCGGTCTCGAGTGCGGCGAGCGGATCGCTCGCGGCAGCAGCGGGTTCGTGCACCGCACTGGGGTCGCTGCTCAGCTTCCAGCCGATCGTCCCCACGGCCGCCACCACCGCGACGAGCGCCACCCACGCTCCCGCGCCCACCGGTTTCTTCACGTCCGATCCCTCCGCCATCGTAAGTCCGCGTAGCAGAGCGCGGTTTCGGCGGCAAACCCGCTGGATAAATGCGCGCCGCTGCTTAATATGCCGACTGCGAACCTGAGGGGGTGGGGCACTTGGCCGGTCCAGACGGCAGCATCGTCGACGTAGCGATCGTGGGATCCGGTCCCGCCGGGCTCAGCGCGGCCGCGCATGCGGCGGCGAAGGGCATGAACCATGTCCTGCTGGAGAAGACCGACCACCTCTCGGACACGATCTACAAGTATCAGAAGGGCAAGCACGTGATGGCGACGCCGTCGCATCTCGTGCTGCGCGCCGATCTCGACTTCGACGCGGGCAAGCGCGAGGCGATCCTCGACACCTGGAACCGCCAGATCGCCGAGGGCAAGGTCACCGTCCAGCTCAACGCCGAGGTGACCGCCATCACCGGCGCGGTGGGCGATTTCGCGATCACATTGAAGAACGGCCAGACCGTGCGCGCCAAGGCGATCGTCATGGCGATCGGGACGCAGGGCAACCCGAACTTGGTCCGCTGCCCGGTGGGCGAGGGCGCGGTGGTGCAGTATCAGCTCGACGATCCGGGCGAGTACGTCGACGAGCACATCGTGGTGATCGGCGCGGGCGACGCGGGGATCGAGAACGCGATGGGCCTCGCCGCCGACGCGCAGCAGGGCAACAAGGTCACCATCGTCAACCGCTCGCGCGACTTCGCGACGGCGAAGGCGGCGAACGTGCAGGCGCTTCTGGCGATGCAGGCCGAGGGCAAGATCAATGTCATGCTCGAGACCACTGCCTCGGCGATCAATGCGGGCGAGATCGTGTTCGACACCCGCGACGGCGAGGTGCGCGCGCCGTGCAATCGCGTCATCGCCCGCATGGGCTCGGCGCCGCCGCGCGCCTTCGTCGAGGCGGCCTGCGCCGAGTTCGAGGAACGCGAGGGCAAGCGCGCGATCAAAGCGGGCACCGGCATCGCCTTCACCAGCCCCGACCGGGTCGCCTATCCCCGGCTGACCCCGACCTTCGAATCGACCGTCCCCGGCATCTACGTGATCGGCGCGCTCGCCGGCTATCCGCTGATCAAGCTCTGCATGAACCAGGGGCACGACGTGATCGAGTTCCTGGCCGGGAACACGACGCTCAAGCCCGCCGACGAGCCGATCCTGGAGGAGAAATTCGCCGGCCTGCCGGGCAAGCAGTCGGTCGACGAGTGGCTCGCGCTGTTCGGCCGCAACGTGGTGATCCTGCAGGAGCTGTCGATGCTCCAGCTGCGCGAGCTGATGCTCGATTCGTCGGCGCGCTATTTCAAGCCGGGCGAGGTGATCTTTACCCGCAACGACCCGGGCTCGTCGATGTTCGCCATCGCGCAGGGCTCGGTGGCGGTGGAGGTGAACCCGAAGGACACGTCGATCACCGTGCCCATCGGCGAGGGCCTCATATTCGGCGAGGTCGGCCTGATTTCCGGCCGCCGCCGCGGGGCTACGATCCGCGCCGCGGAGCCGACCATCGCGCTCGAATTCTCGCGCAACGCGGCCTTGAAGCTGCTCGCCACGGCGCCGAGCGCTGCGCGCGCGGTCAACCGCATCTCGATCGAGCGGCAGCTGCTGCAGATGTTCGGCTCGGGTCTCACCAGCGAGGATCTCGCCGAAATCGTCGAGGCGGCGGTGGTCGAGGACAAGCGCGCGGGCGAAACGATCATCGAGGAAGGCGCGGACGACAAGGATGTGTTCGTCATTCGCCGTGGTTCGGTGGTGGTCGAGAAGAGCATCGGCGGCCACCCGGTGTTCCTTAACTACCTACCCGCCGGCTCGTACTTCGGCGAAATGGCGGTGATCGACGGATCGAAGCGCACCGCCACGGTCAAGGCCGCGATCAAGAGCCAGGTGGTCCGCTTTCCGGGCGAGGCGTTCAACCGGCTGCTCGAACGCAAGCCGGCGCTGCGCGAAAAGGCGCTCACGGACATGGCCGCGCGGCGCAAGCTCAACGCCTTCGTGGAAGAGCGCAAGGAGAGCTTCGGCGACGCGGCCGACTACCATTCGCAGACCGCGCAGTTCCTGGTCGACAACGGCATCGGCGAAGCGACCGACGTGTTGCTGATCGACGAAACGCTTTGGGTCGGGTGCGACAATTGCGAGAAGGCCTGCGCCGACAGCCACGATGGTTTGAGCCGCCTCGACCGCGAGGCGGGGCGGACCTACGCGCACCTCCACGTCCCCACCTCGTGCCGGCACTGCGAGCACCCGCACTGCATGGCCGACTGCCCGCCCAACGCGATCAAGCGCGGCCCCGACGGCGAGGTGTTCATCGACGAGACCTGCATCGGCTGCGGCAACTGCCAGCGTAATTGCCCCTACGGCGTGATCCGGATGGACGCCAAGCCGCCCAAGAAGCCGGGCCTCTTGTCGTGGATGTTCCTCGGCCTCGGCCCCGGCCCGGGCGAAGCGAGCTACTCGTGGCGCAAGAAGAAAGCCGAAGCCTCGGGTAAGGAAGTGCCCAAGGTCGCGATCAAGTGCGACATGTGCTCCGGCATCGAGGGCGGCCCGGCGTGCGTGCGCGCGTGTCCCACCGGCGCGGCGATCCGCGTGGGGCCGGAGAAGTTCCTCTCGGTCGCGCAGCTCGGCAAGGTCGACTGATGGCGACGCTGGCGCCGGAAAAGGCCGGGCGGCCGACCGATCACGAGAGCTTCCTCGTTCACAAGCGCTTCCGCTGGCTGTGGATCGCGCTGGTCCTGTGCGTCGCCGCGGGCGTCGGCTACCACTACGCCGACGTGAAGCCGCGGCCCAACGGCGGCAGCTGGTACGGCTACACCCTGGGCACGATCGGCGTGATGCTGATCCTGTGGCTGTCGCTGCTCGGTGTTCGCAAGCGGGCGATGACCGAGGGACGCTGGTCGCTGAAAGCATGGACGAGTGCCCACGTCTATCTCGGGCTGTCGCTGGTGGTCATCGTGACGCTGCACACCGGGTTCCAGCTCGGCTGGAATGTCCACACACTCGCCTACGCGCTGATGATGCTGGTGATCGCCTCGGGCCTCTACGGCATCACCGTTTACGCCAAGCTGCCGGCCCAGCTCAGCAACAACCGCGGCGAGATGTCGAAGCGGCAGATGGTCGAGAGCCTCGCGGCGATCGACCGCCAGCTCGATGCCGCCGCGCAGCCGCTCGCGCGCGAGCAGTCCGACTGGGTGATTGCCGCGCTGGAGCAGGACCCGTTTCGCGCCGGGGTGCTGGCGCGGCTCGCCAATGCCTATCCGACCTGCCGCACGGCGCGCGCACTCAAGGCGTTCGGCGCGGCAGGGGTCGACCCGCAGGCGGACCGCGTGATCGGCCTGCTGCAGAAGCGCGCCGCCCAGCTGGCGCAGATCCGCCGCCAGATGCAGCTGCGCGCGCAGCTCGACGTGTGGCTCTACGTGCATATTCCGGCCACCGTCGCGCTGCTCGGCGCACTGACCGCGCACATCGTCAGCGTGTTCTTTTACTGGTAGCGCGCGTGAGCTTCCGCATCCGCCAGGTCGATACGACCGCCACCGGCCGCGAGATCGTCCGCGAGCGCATGGTCGAAGGCGCCTCACTTACGGTCGGCCGCTCGGCGGAGAACGACATCGCGCTGCCGGACCTTGCGGTTGAGCAGCACCACGTCCGCATCACCGCCGATGGCCGCGCGCTGACCTTCGAGGCGGCGGGCACGCTCGGGTTCACGCTCAACGGCCGCACCCGCATGTCCGAGACCGACGACGACGGATCGGCGGAACTGATACTCGGCGCCTACCGGCTCGACTTTGCCGCCGGTCCCGACGGGGAATTCGAAGTCACCGTTCGTAAGCGCGAGGAGCGCGAGAGCGGCAAGGGTGACGGCACCCACGGCTTCACCCTGGCGAGCGCCCTCCCCGGCAAGCGCCCGGTCGCCTGGGCGCTGCTGGTGGCGATCTTCATCGCCTTCCTGGCGATCCCGATCTGGTCGTTCACCCACCGCGAACGGGTCAAGCCCGATCCGGACCGGCCCGGACACGTGATCATGGACGCGAGCTGGACGCCCGGCCCTCTGAGCACCGCGCACCATAAGCTCGAGGGCAATTGCGAATCGTGCCATACCAACGCTTTCGTCGCGGTGCGCGACGAGGCCTGCCTCACCTGTCACGAGACGATCGGCGACCACGCCGCGAAGCCCAGGCTGACGCTGGCGCGCGGGCCGATGTCGTGGGGTGACAAGCTCCAGCGCGAGGTGGCGGACGTGTTCCACAAGCCCGGCGCGGGCGCGTGCACCGATTGCCATACCGAGCACGAGGGCGAAGGGCGCATGAAACCGCCGGCGCAGAAGTTCTGCGCCGACTGCCACGGCACGATGGACGACCGGCTCAAGACCCCGCTCGGCAATGCGGCGGACTTCGGCACGGTCCACCCCGGCTTCCAGGCGGCGGTGCTGACGGCGCCTGGGCAGAAGGCGCCCGAGCGGATCGCGCTCGCCGCGCATCCCAAGACCTTCAACGGGCTCAAGTTCCCGCACGCGCTCCACCTTCGCCCCGGCGGCGGACCGTCGCAGATGGCAATGCGGCTGGGTGTGCGCGCCGGCTACGGCCGCCCACTCGACTGCGCGAGCTGCCACAAGCCCAGCAAGGACAAGGTGCGCTTCGAGCCGGTGGTGATGGAAACCAGCTGCGGCAGCTGCCACAGCCTCGTCTACGACCGCTCGGGCGGCAATTTCCGCACCCTGCCGCACGGCGATATCGGCAGGATGCGCGCCGCGCTCGCCGGGGCCGACCGCGCGCCGCGCCGTCCCGTTACCAGCGGCCGGCGCCGGCCGGGCGAGTACGCGCCGGGCGGGCTCTACTACGGCAACTTCGCGCCGCCGCAGCGCGCCTCGGTCCCGCTCGCCTCGCGCATGCTGTCGGTGGGCGGGGTGTGCAGCGAGTGCCACTATCCGGGCGGGAACGGCGTGCTGCCCGTCACCCAGCCCGCGCGCTACATGGCCCATGGCTGGTTCGACCACGACGCGCACAAGAAAGAGAAGTGCGCCACCTGCCACGCGGCGAGCCAATCGAACTCGGCGAGCGACCTGCTGCTGCCCGACATCCGGACCTGCCGCACCTGCCACCTCGGCGAGGATGCGGCCAAGCCCAAGGTCGCCTCCAGCTGCGCCATGTGTCACAGCTACCACCCCCGCGGCAGCCTGCCGCCGGTGGAGGTAGGGAATACGCAAAGAAAGGTCGCTATGAGCCGCCCGCCGGATCGGCCACACGGGCCATGATGGGGGCACGCTTCAGGGGGGTGTGGCGATGCTGATTGCGCAGCTGACCGATATCCATATCGGCTTCGATCCCGAGGAGGAGCCCGAGGAGCTCAACCTGCGGCGCTTCCGCGCGACGCTCGCGCGTCTGCTCGCGGGGCCCAACCGGCCCGATCTGCTGGTGGTTTCGGGCGATATCACCGACAACGGCGACATCGAAAGCTTCGAGGACGCCGCCGCGCTACTCGAAGGCTGCCCGTTTCCCGTCTGGCCGATGGTCGGCAACCACGACAGCCGCGAAGGCCTGTTCCGCGCCTTCCCGCAGGTGCGCGGTGAGGGCGGGTTCGTGCAATATGCGCTCGATCTCGGCGGCTTGCGGCTGCTCCTGCTCGATACCCTTGAACCTGGCCGCCACGGCGGCGCGTTCTGCGGCGCGCGGGCGCAGTGGCTGGCGGCGGAGCTTGCCGCGCATCCAGACACGCCGACGATGATTTTCATGCACCACCCGCCGGTGGTCAGCGGGATCGACTGGATGGACCCGGCGGCGGACGAGGACTGGATCGCCCGCTTCGGCGCGGTCGTCGCGGGGCAGGACCAGATCGTCGCGATCCATTGCGGGCACCTGCACCGCCCGATCACCACCACCTTCCGCGGCATTCCGCTGAGCGTGACCGGCTCGGTCGCGCCGCTGGTGGCGATGGACCTGCGGCCGGTCGACATGCACCACCCCGACGGGCGCGACCTCATCACCACCGAGCCGCCGAGCTACGCGTTGCATCGCTGGGACGGCGAGAACCTCACCAGCCATTACGAGGATGTGAGTGGCTGGCACGCGCTGGCGCATTACACCGACAAGCTGCAGCCGATGATCCACGACATGTTCGGCGAGCGCGGCCCGCGGGATTGATCGGCGTGACCGGTCTGGGCGACTGACCCTCAGTTCGACGCGAGCGGCCCCGCGCCGGGGACCCAGCGGTTCATGTCGGGCGTATCGCTGACCTTCCACGGCACGCCCTTCGAGGTCAGGAACAGCTTTTCCATCTCGCTGCGGTTGAACGGGCGCGAGCCGAGGCGGCCGAACACCGCGATCTGCCCGCCGGTCTCATCGACCGCGCGGTCGCGGTCGAGACCCTTGGACATCGCCAGCGCCGGCGAGGGCGTGCGCGCCCAGGCGATCAGCTCGGGTATCGGGGCGGGGCTGAAGCCGTAGAAGTTGGGCTGGCTGGCGGGCGAGGTGAGCTGGACCACCTTAACCCCGTTCCGTCCGTCGGCGACGTAGGCGAACAGCGAGGCGTTGGTCGAGGCGACCACCACGTCCTCGGCATCGTTCAGCCGGCCGTCGAAGGTCTCCTTGCGAAATACCCTGGGGCTGCGCGGATTGGTCACGTCGAGGATGACGAGCCCATCGCCCTTGGCTGCGACGTAGGCATAGGTGCGCGCGACGTAGAGCCGGCGCGCATCGGCCAGCGGCACGGTCGCCTCGGGCACCAGCACCGGATTGCGCAGGTTGGTGACGTCGAGGAGCTGGACGCCGTCGCGGGTGGTGACCCACAGATAACGGAACTGCATCGCGCTCGCCCGCGCATCGTCGAGCGGGACGATCGAGGCGAGCTGCGGATGGAGCGGATCGGCGAGGTCGACCGTCACCAGCCCCTTGGCCGCGGCGATGTACGCCACCTGGCCCGCCAGCACGATGTGGCGGGCCCCGTCGAGCACCCCGTCTGGGTTCCAGGTAACGGCGCGCTTCAGCTTGTTGTTGCGGAAGTTGCCGTCGGCCAGCGTGGTGATGTCGACCAGGATCAGCCCTTCGACCGAATCCGTGATCGCGGCGTAGTTGAAGATCGGCTCGAACGCCTGCTCCTGATTCATCGCCCGCATTTCGGGCGTATTGCGCAGCGGGTTGATCGGCTGGTTGGTCGGCAGAGCCATGCAGGTGGCGTTCTTGCTGCCCACCCGGGTGTCCTGGCCGAGCGGCGAGAACGGGGCGGAGGTGATCTTCTCCGAGAAGCCCTTGTTGGCGATCGCGGCGACGTCGTAAACGCGGAAGCCGTCCTTGCCTTCGGCGGTGTACATGTACTCGCCGCGCAGTTGCAGGCAGCCGACCTTGTCACCGGTCCCCTCGACCACGTTGGCGAAGCGTTCCAATGGGTTCTGTTCGCCCGACAGGCCGCCGCCGATCGTCTTGCCGCGGGTCCAATCCTTCAGTTCGCGGCCCTGGCCCTCGACGAACTCACGGTAGTAGTCGGGGTAGGCGTATTTGTGCAGGTAGCTGCCGAGCACCGCCTGCGGCTCGTCCCACTCGGTGACGCGGGTGGCCTGGATGCCGCCTTCGAGCCCGGTCCAGGCGTTGAGGCCGACGAAGTTCACGTAATTCGTCCCGAGCAGCAGCAATTGCGCCATGATGGCGTTGTTGTCGTCCTTGTCGCTCAGGTGACAGTCGGAGCAGGTCTTGGTCTCGGTCGTGCGCACGGTGTGCGGGAAGTGCGGCGCGAAGGCCTGGCTCGAGAACCCGATCGCGCTGATCGGCGGCTGCTGGATGTAGATCCGCTCGCGGTTCAGGTTGGTTGAGGACAGCACCAGTGCGGAGCTCGATCGCACCGGCGCGACCTCGCTGCCCTTGGTGGTCATGTGCTTGCCGAGCTGGAACATGTCGTCGCGCGCGACCTGCGGGTTGTAGGTCGCGAAGTTGCGCGTGGTCTCGCCCTCGTCGTGGTGGGTTTCGGTGTTCCAGTTTGCCTCGCTCGGCAGATGGCAGCCGCCGCAGCTGGTCGTCCAGCTAAGATGGCAGGTGAAGCACGCCATCTCGCCGTCGCGGTGGGCGCGGTTCTCGGGCGAAATGCCGGCGCCAAACGCGAAGGTGCCGTCCTCCGCGCCCATCTTGCTCATCAGCTTGGCCCGCGCCGCCTTGGCGTTGAAGTGCGGGTTGCCGGGGTCGACGCTGTCCTTGACCAGGCTGACCCGCCATTCGAGCTTGGGATCGACGATCGAGCGCTGGATCAGCTGCTGCCGGCCCGCGCTGTCGTAGGTCCACTCGAACCGGCGCTGGCCGTCGGGATTGCGCAGCAGCGCGAGGTTGTTGCCCTTGGGCGGCGCGGCGGGCCCGCTGGTGAGGAGGTTGGGATAGGCGTCGGCGGTGCCGTGGCAGTCCTTGCAGCCGATCTCGACCGCGTTGGCGACCTCGCCGTAGATCAGGCCGTTGCCGTGGCTGTCCTGCGCGAAGTGGCAGTCGGCGCACTGCATGCCCTTCTCGGCATGGATATCCATCAGATGCACGGTCTTGCCCGGGTTGGTGCCGGGGGGAACGAACTTGCCTTCGCCGTCCTTGCGCCACTTCTCCGGATCGTCCGGGCTGACGATGTTGCCGTCCTTGTCGAGCAGGTTGCCCGCCCGGTCGCGCTTGAACACCCCGCGGAAATTCCACCCGTGGCCGTGGTAGTCGGCGAACTGGGTGTCCTTGAGCTGCGGATTGAGGTCGTAGACGTTGCGCAGGAAGTCCTCGTCGGCCCAGTTGCCGCGCGGCGCGGCGCCTTCGGGGTTGCGCTCGTTGACGGCCCGGATTTCGGCTGCGGTGGGGTACTTCTGCTGCTTGGGCCACATGAACGGCGCGTCGGATTCGTAGTCCCACATGGTGTAGCCGAGGAACGAATTCAGGAAGACGTTAGGCTGGTGCATGTGGCAGCTCATGCACTGCGCGGTCGGGATCGAGCGCGTGAACACGTGCTGTAGCGGGTGGCCCTTCTCGCGGTCGTCGGGCGCGTTTTCGTCCGCATCGCCGTATTCGCTGCCGTCGCCCTTCAGCGCGCCGTGGCCGTGCTCGTCATGTTCGGTATTGTCCGCGATCGTCGGGTCGACGGTGATCGACTGCCCGTCGCGCCCGTAGGGGGCGTAGGTCCGCGAGTGGCGCGGCTCACGGTCGTTGGGATATACCCCGTGGCCGGTCGCGCAGCCCGAGTGGCGATAGTCGCCCGGCTGGTCGTTGGTGCCCATGAACCAGGTCAGCGGATCGTTGAGCCGGGTCTTGTGGATGTTGAGCACCGGGATGGCCACGCGCAGGCCGGTGCCGGGGCCGCGGTTCGACTGCTTCAGGTCCGGACGGCCCGGTTCGTCGAGGCGCTGGATCTGGCCGGTCACGTTGGGCAGGCCGGTCTCGGGGAAGGTCGGGTTGATCACCCTGCCGCCGCCTTCGAACACGCGGAAGATGTCGCCCGGCGGGGTCACCTGCCAGGTCGGCAGCGGATAGAGCACCGCCAGCGCGCCCCGGTTCTTCTGCCGCTCGGTGACGGTGCCGGGCGGATTGCCCGCCGCCTCGATCTTCGCCGGCTGGCCGTCGCGGGTATAAGCCTCGCCGAAGACGTAGTTCTTATAAGGCACGATGCCGTTGTTGTACGCGGCGCCCCCCATGAACATCGCGGAAGTCGACATCAGGCTGCGTTCGGCCGCCTCGATCACCGGCATGTGACACGCACCGCACGCCTCGCGCGCGACGCGGTAGTCGCTCGGGTTGACGAAGCGCACGAACTGCGGCGCTTCGCGGTTGAGCAGCGCGTAGCTCTCCTTGGGATTGGCGGAGGAGGGATAATGCCAGCTTTTGGGATAGCGGGGCAGGACGTGCGCCTTTTCGCGCGCGGCGACGTAAGCTGGATCGTCGCGCGCCAGTTGCGGGTTGCCCACCACCGCCGCGTCGCCGCCGTGGCAGTCCGCACAGCCGAGGCGCACCGCGCTAGAGACGTGCATCGTCGGCGCGTCGCTGGCAACGTGGCACGAGGTGCAGCCGTCGGACTTGGCCGCCATGTCCTCGACCGACTGGGTCACGGGGGCGGCCGGGTAATCGCGGTAGGTGCGCTGGACCGGCTTCTCGCCTTCCGACGCCTCGCCGGCCGACCACGCGAAGGCGAGCGCCAGCAGCAGGGCGCCGAGCAGCATGACGAGGCGGTCGACGTGGCGCATCAGTAACTCAGGATCACGTTGGCGAGCACCGAGAAGTAGTTCCGGTTACGGTCGCGGTTCTCAAACAGGTCGCGGAAGCCCTTGCCGGGCACCAGCGCCGCGGCGGACAGGCGCATGACGATGTTCTGCGTCGCCTTGGGCCGCCAGATCGTCGCGGCGGAGAGGTCCCAACCGATGTCACGCGGGATCGAGCCTTCGTTGCGCAGCGCCTGCAGCGTGGCGGTGTTCTCGAACCACAAGTGGTTGGCGTTGGCGGACAGGCGGAAGGTGGGGGTGAGGTCGAAATCGCCGCCCGCGCCCGCCAGCATCAGGCCCGGGTTGTTGAAGTTCGACTGGCCCTGCTCTTTCGAGGAGCGCAACGAATTGAGGATGCCGTTGCGGCCATTGAGGAACACCGCGCGACCGCCGCCAGCAAACGGGATCGACTGGCGGATCCAGTAGCTGGTGTCCGCGCCGGCGAAGACCGGGTTCTCGAACACCGCGTCGTAGCCGGTTTCCTTGTCGTCGTAGGGGTTGTGGTCGCCGCTTGCCCAGGCACCCGACAGGCGGAAGCGCATCCAGTCGTGATCGTAACTCGCCTCCACTGCGGCGAAGAAGCTCCGAATCTGCGCGGTGCGGCTGGTGAAGAAGCTATAGCGATCCTGCCCGAACGCGCCGTAGGCGCTGGCGGTGAGATTGACCCGGCCGATCCGCCCGTCGGCGTTGTAGCCGACGTAGACGACATCGTAGTTGCGCGGGCGTAGGTCGCCGAGCAGCGAGGGACGCGCGGGAAAGCCGTTGTCGTCGATGTAGAACTCATCGCCCTCGCGGTTCATGTTGTAGGCAACGGTGACCTGGCTGGTCAGCGCTGGGATCAGGAAGTCCTGGCGATAGACATTGGCGATGAACAGGAAGTCGTCGCGCGGCCGCTGCAGGACGGCGTTGAGGCCGGAGTTGGTGTCCTTCTCCAGCCGCCAGAACGCCGCCAGGTTGTACTGGAAGCGGTTGCCGTCGCGGTTGCCGAACAGGCGGATGCCGAGCTGCTGGTCGTTGAACAGGAAGCCGCGGAAGTCGGCCTGGAACGGCTGGATGCCGACGCGGATCGAGTCGAAGTCGTAGCGGTCGGAGACGTTGCGGATGTGGTAGTCGATGAAGGCTTCCTGCACCCCCACGAAGTGATCGAGCCGGTGGCTGGGCTTCGAAGGCTCCACGAACAGTATGCGTCGCTCGGGCACGTTCACGTAGTTCACGTTGAACGCCAGGCTGACGCGGTATTCGATCTCGGGCGGCTTGTAGGCGGTCGAACCCTTGGTCAGCGCCGCGCCGACCAGGAAAGTCTGCGACAGAACGTAGCTCGCGTCCTTGCCGAAGATGTCGAGACTGTCCGGTCGCTCGGTGGTCTGGACGCCGACCGGGATAGGAAAAGTGCGCGGCTCGAGCACCGTGTCGCTGACCAGGCTGCCGGTGAAGAACCAGTCGTGCCCGGTGATCAGCGGCCACTTGTCGGGGTCGAGCGGCCGATCGCCCTTCAAGGTGTTCTGGTGATAGGGATCGAACCAGCGTTCCTTGACCAGGCCCAGGCTCTCGATCAGGCGCCAGCGGTCGGGGATCGGGATCTGGTCGGTGGGGAAGGCTTCGGGCGGCGGGGCGCGCACCGCGCCCGGATTGTCCTGGTTCAGGCGGTCGGGCAGCGGCGCTTCGTAGCCGGGGCGGCGGCGGCCATCGATGGTGCCGGGATCGACCGGTGGCACGCTCGAGTCGTCGCTGCTGGAGGTTGGTGCTGCCGATGGCGTGGATGCGGGATCGGGCGGCGGCGCGGCAGACGCGTCCGCCTGCATGGCGAACGCCAATGCGGGCAGGATCGTCAGCACTGCAGCCATGCTTGCAAACACCCCCTCACCCGCAGGCAAAAGTGCGAAAAATCGGCTGGAATTGCAATTGCGAACTTGCGCAATTCGCCGATGCAGGGAGAATAGCCCAAACATAAGGTCGCGCGTAGAGTCGGTCAGGGGAGACACGACGCATGCGAGCGTGGGCATTATCATTGATCGGTGGCGGCGCGCTGGCCGCGGCGACCGGGGCGGCGTTGCTGTTACCCGGCGCGGCGAATCGGGCCGCCGATCACCTCGACCCGCCGACGCGGACCGATCCTGCGTTCGACACCACGCCCGATATCCCGGCCGACATCGCCGATGTGTTCGCGTGGTACGCGGACGACACGGTCAAGTTGGCGCTGACTTTCGCCGGGCCGAGCTTCGGGACCCAGCCGGCCTATTACGACCGCGACGTGCTCTACAAGATCCTCGTCTCGACCGCGCCGCCCGACGATACGCCGGAGTACACCATCAAAGTGCGCTTCGGCCCTGGCGCGAAGGCGAACGAATACGGTGTGCGATTCGAGGGCATTCCCGGCGTCACCGGCACGATCGAAGGGCCGGTCGAAACCGTGCTGGAGAAGGACGGCGTCAAGGCCAAGGCCGGGCTGTTCGACGATCCGTTCTACTTCGACCTGTTGGGTTTCCGCGAGTCGCGCTCGACCGGGTCGATCCGCTTCAACAACCAGCGCAGCTTCTTCACCGGGCAGAACGATACCGCGTTCATCATGGAAATCCCGCGCAGCCGCTTCGCCGGCGGCAACGGCAAGCTGAGCGTCTGGGCCACGGCCTCGCGGTTCGGAGGGCAGAAGTGATGCGCAAGTTCACGCTCATGCTGTCGCTCGCCCCGGTCGCGCTGCTTGCCGCGTGCGGTGGGGGCGGCAGTCCCGCGCCGACCGCCACGCCTACGCCCACCCCGGTGTCGACCGGCGGTGGAGGCGGGCAGACCACCTTCGCCTACGACGTGGAGCCCTGTTACACGCAGATCGTCCCCGGCACCGGCGGTCTCAGCGTGCGCCAGCTGATCGTGCCCGACACGCTCAAACTCGACCTGTCCCTACCGGCCGGCTTTCCCAACGGGCGCGACCTCGACGATCCAGTGGTCGACATTAGCCTGGCGATGTTCTTCCTCGACCTGACCAAGTCGGGCCAGAGCTTGCGGACTTTCGCCAACCTGCCGCTCAACCCGGGCGGCAACGACGTGCCCTATCTGACGACGTTCCCGTATCTGGCCCCGGCCCAGGGCGGGGCGACGCTGGCGGCGACGACCGGCACGCAGTTCGATTTCCGGACCGACGCCGATTCGGCGTATGTTCAGGTCGATCGCATGGGCAATCCCGTGATCGCCACCGCGCTGATCGGCTCGTCGCTCAAGAATCCCTACAACGATGGCAGCCCGACGACCGACGTCTCGGGTACTTTCATCCCCGACGAGAAGACCCAGCTGACCAACCTGATGAACTCGCTGGGCGACGATCTGACTAACATCCAGCTGGACGTCTGCGCCAAGAAGGTCTGACCTACTTGCCCTCGCAGACGTTCTGTTCGTTCGTGTCGAGGAACGGCGCGAACGGGCAGTTGACGTAGCGCAAGCGCACCCCGGCGCCGACCGGGATGACGATCTTGTCCGCCCGGATATCGACCGGCGCATTGCCGATCGAACCGACCCGCGCGCCGCCGTTGTGCGCGCCCAGGAAGCTGATCATGTCATCCTGGTCGATCCCGTCGCCCGAGACTCCGATCGCGCCGACCAGCGTATTGCCGCGGTAGATCGGCACCCCGCCGGAGAAGATCTGCATCCCGTTGGCGAGCCGCCGCTGGCCGTTGGGTGCAGGCGGAATCTGGGTGCATTGCTGCGGAGTGTCGTTGAACGGCGCGCCCTGCACGAACAGCGCGTGCTGTAAGAGGTTCGACTTCACCAGTGCGATCTGCAAGCCCGTTGCAAACGGGTTGAAATCCTCGATCGGCCGCCCGAATGGGCCTTCGGAGCGCGCCGCCTCGCCGTCGGGGAAGTGCGGGCGGCTGATATTGCCGATCGATCGCGCGCCGAACGCGGTCTTGCCGGTGAACACATTGGGGTCATTGAAGAACACCCGCGCGCGCTGGAGGAACTCGGCGATCTCGGCGTCGGGATCGTCGAGCAGCTGCTGCGCCGCCACGGGATTGGAGAAGAACGCCACCGTGCGCGCCTTCTGCAGCGATACGTCGGTGCCGAAGATCGGCGCATCGGGGGCGCGCACCACGCCGAGCACATTGCCGTAGGTATCGACCATCGAGATCGTCACCTGCGCGCGGCTGTCGAGCGGGCGGCGGATCTGTCCGCGCGCGCGGCTCATGACGCGGTACGCTTCCTCCAGCACCGCGCGCGATTCGTCGGCCGAGAGCGGCTGGCC
>JAEWKG010000037.1 GCA_023386135.1 Pseudomonadota bacterium
GTTGACAGCCCCCTTCGCACCCCTTAGTGGCGCGGCTCCCAAGCGGTGCAAGCCCCTTAAATGCGCGGGTGTAGCTCAGTTGGTTAGAGTGCCGGCCTGTCACGCCGGAGGTCGCGGGTTCGAGCCCCGTCACTCGCGCCACTTGGGATCCTTTCAGAGCCAGCGGTGACGCGAGGCGCCTCGCTATGGCGCGGCGGCGAAGCGCCGGAACGGCGCATCGCACGGCGCAAACGTCGGGTTGGTGCCGAAGCTTCCTTGGGTGAAGCTGAACGAATCCCCCGCAAGCGCGATACGGCTGCCTGCGACGTCGGCCGGAATGAAGTTTCCGCCATCAGGAGTGAGCGTCAGCTCGCCGGTGCCGGGATCGAACCGGTACGTGCCCCAGTAATCGACGTAAGTTTCGAATGGCGCCCACGTGACCGCGAAGGTGCCGTCGGTGCGAAATATCACTTCGCCGATGGCGTGCCCGTTGCAGGCATCGCGCACCTGCGACCACTTTCCTGCCAAGGTCGGGGCGGTGGCGGGCACCGTTTCGATCGCGGCGCTTGCAGGCCCCGCTCCGGCACGCGGACTGGCGGCGCATCCCGTCACGGCGAGCGCGGCGACAAGCGCAAGGCTCAGGGTGCGGTCCATCGGCCCGTCTCCATCCAGATAAGGAATCGCTTGAGCGGCAGGAGCCATGCCAGCCCGAGCACCAGGTACACTAGGCCTTGCGCCAGGGCTGGCCAGCCGCCGATCAGATGCGGCACGGTGTTGGCGATAACCAGCGCATAGGCCGCCAGCGCCGCGAGCAGGGCGAGGATGACGAGCGGGATGCGCAGCGTCGGTTCGGTTCTCATGCGAATGGTCCGTAGAGGCGGGTGGGCGTGACTACCGCGGCGAGCGGGTGGTCGTGCGGTTCGTGCGGCAGCTCGTCCACTAGCTGGCAATCCCATGCTAGCCCGATGGCGGGCGTTCCGGGGCGCGCCGCGAGCCAGCGATCGTAATGCCCGCCACCCTGGCCGAGCCGGCGGCCGTCGGCGGTGAAGCCGACCAGCGGAACGATTACTACGTCGGGCACCACCGCCGGCGCCTCGGCGCGCGGCTGCATCAGCCCGAACGGACCGGTCTCGAGATCGCTCTCGGCGAACGGGTCGGTGTGTTCGGCGAACTCCATCGGCGCGTCGCGCTCGGCGAAGCGGGGCAGGGCGATCGGGTGGCGGGCTTCCCGGAACCATCGCGCGTAGGCCGCCGCGGGCGCTTCGTTGGGCCCGGCGCGGTAGAGGCCCACCGTCGCGCCGGCCGGGATCAGCGCCCGCAGCGGCGCGGGCGGCACGCGAAACAGCAGCGCGCGGGTCGCATCGGGCAGCGCGGCGACCTGGCGCTTGCGCTCGGCGCGCAGGGTCTTGCGCAGGGAAGTCTTGGTCTCGGTCACGCTCGCGGCCCTAACGCAAGTGGAGTGGCGGAACCACCATGGGTCGTTTGCCCCGATATCCTCTGACGCCGAACGTCAGGTGGGGACCATGTACCCCGGTCCCCGGGACGATCCCGGTCGCCAGGGCAGTGACAGCCCCCAGGATGTGCTTATAGCCCCAGGGATATTGATGCGGCTCGTGCCGGGCAGTCCCGCCGCGGCCTACTTAGGGAGCGCCGGCGCCGCCCTCAAGCTTATCGGCGGTCTGCTCGAGCATTTCTGCGAGGCGTTCGAGCGCGGGGGCGAGGTCTTCCTCGATCCCCGCCGAGGCCGGGCCGGGGGCAGGCCGCGCGGCGAGCTCGCCACGCTCGCGGGTGAGCGTTTCGATCTGCTCGTGCAAAGCGGCTTCGTTCGCCTGGCGTTCGGCCAGACGCTCGCTCAGTTCGGCGAGGCGTTGCCGTGCGCCTGCGACCTCACGGGCGGCATCGGCGTGATCGCTCTGGAGCTGCTCGAGCTCCGCGTCGCGATTGGCGAGCGCAGCCTTCAGTTCCTCGATCTCGCCCGTTGCCGATCCGGCGAGCGCCTTGGCGGCTGCGATCTCGCCATCGGCACTGCCGACCGTGTCGCGGCCCTCGTGCACTTCGTCGGCCAGCAGCAGCGCGGCGAACAGCAGGTTCTGCGCCTCGTGCCCCGAGAGGTTGCCCATCGAGGCGAGCTTCTCGTTGATCACCGCGCCGAGATCGGAAACGTGCGCTTCCTCGCCCGGCGCGCAGGCGACGCGGTAGACCTTGCCGCCGATTCTGAGCGCGACTTCGCTCACGCCTCGATCTCGCCGAGCAATTTATCGAGGTCTGCCAGTGCCTTGGCGACCGTTTCGCGCAATGTTTCGTGGCGTTCCACCAGCGCGGTGACCGAGGGCGCAGCCGGTGCCGGCGCGACCCGGGTGCCATCGGCGGCGCGGGCGATGCGCGCGAGCGCCGCCTCGATCCGCTCCACGGCCGCTTCGGTCCGGTCCCCCGTCATACATACGATTTACCGCTTTTCATGCGGCCGTGCAAAGCCTTGCGCGAGCCTGTTGATAAGTGCTCTGCGATCCGGGTTGGGGAGGGCGCGCCGCGCTCGCCTTGACCTCGCGCGGCCCCTCCGCG
>JAEWKG010000046.1 GCA_023386135.1 Pseudomonadota bacterium
TGGTGGTGCAGGCGGTGAGAAGGGCGAGGGCGGCGGCGGGAAGGATGCGCTTCACGGGCGCGCCCCCAGATCGCCCTGACCGATCGTCCCGCTCGCCATCTCGAGCATGCGGTCGAGGCTGCGCTTGGCCTTGAGGCGCAGGCCTTCCTCGATCTCGATGCGCGGTTCGAGGTCGCACAGCGCGGCGTAGAGTTTCTCGAGCGTATTGAGCGCCATGTACGGGCAGATATTGCAGTTGCAGTTGCCGTCCGCGCCCGGGGCTCCGATGAACTTCTTCTCGGGGATCGCCAGTTCCATCTGGTGCATGATGTGCGGCTCGGTCGCGACGATCAGGGTGTCGCCGGGGAAGGTCTTGGCAAACTGCAGGATGCCGCTGGTCGAGCCGACATAGTCCGCATGATCGACGATCGTCGGCGGGCATTCGGGGTGCGCGGCGACCGGTGCGCCGGGGTATTGCGCCTTCAATTTCAGGAGCTCGGTCTCGCTGAACGCCTCGTGCACGATGCACACGCCCGGCCACAGCAGCATCTCGCGCCCGAACTTGCGGCTGAGGTAGCCGCCGAGATGGCGGTCGGGGCCGAAGATGATCTTCTGTTCGGGCGGGATCTGGCTGATGATCGTCTCGGCCGAGGAGCTGGTGACGATCACGTCCGACAGCGCCTTCACCTCGGTCGAGCAGTTGATGTAGGTCAACGCGATGTGGTCGGGGTGCGCCTCGCGGAACGCCGCGAACTTCTCCGGCGGGCACGAGTCCTCAAGGGAGCAGCCGGCGTCCATGTCGGGCAGGACGACGATCTTTTCGGGGCTGAGGATCTTGGCGGTGTCGGCCATGAACTTGACCCCGCAGAACGCGATCACGTCGGCGTCGGTCTCGGCCGCCTTGCGGCTGAGTTCGAGGCTGTCGCCCACGAAGTCGGCGATGTCCTGGATCGCTGGCTTCTGGTAATAATGCGCCAGGATCACCGCGTTGCGTTCCTTGCGCAGGCGGTCGATCTCGGCGAGCAGGTCGTCGCCGGTGGGCAGGCTGCGGGACAAGTCGGTCATCGGAATCCTTGACGCTTGGACGCGAAGTATTCGCGCCGCGAAAGCGAGATAGGACCCTCGGCGCGGCGCGGCAATGGCGCGGGTTGGGACGCGGGTTCGTGTTGGACTTGTCCCTGGGAATCGGGTGCGAAACTCTGTGACCATTCGCCCGCCGGCTCTTCGTCGATGCCGAACCGGTCGAGCGCGGCGAGGTGGCCGAGAAGCGCGGTATTGTCGGCTTTTTGCGCGATCGCGGTGCACTTGCCGCCGTAGATGCGCGGCTGGAGAAGGCCTTCGAGCGCGCGCCGGCGCCGCTCCTCGAATGTGACCTTAGGCTTGGGCCCGTCGCGGCCCAGCACCCGGTCCCACGCGGCGGCGAAGCTTTCAGCGCCTGGCCTGGCGCGCAGGCGGTAGGCGGTCTCGCGCGCCATGCCGACCTCGCGCGCCGCCTTGGTGACCGAGCGGGTGATCGCCAGCTCGGCGAGGAAGCGCGCTTGCCGCTCGGGAGTCCATCCGTCGCGGCGCGCGCGCTGGTGAACTGGCAGGAAGGCCGGCACGCGCGGATGATGCGCCTTGCGGCGGCGGGCTTTCGGATAGGTCTTCATCACGCAGGGTGATGCAGATTTCGCCCCTTGTAGGAAAGCGGCGCGTCGCCGCCGGCTGGTCAGCCGGGGTTGTGCGGCCTGCGCCCGCCGTCCACCGGCGGGGCCGCGAACGCCATGCCGTCGATCGATGCGCCCGGGGTGCCGGCGGTGACCGAGCGGTAGAGGCTGTCTCCCAGCTTGGTCGGCGCGATCAGTCCCGGCAGCGCGATCAGCACCGCGAGTCCCGCGAAGCAGCACCACCACGCCGGATGCACGCGGCCGGTCTGCTTGAGATCGCGAATGGCGCCGATCAGGGGGAAGATCACGCCTGCCGCAACCGCCGCCTGGAAGGCATAGGGGATCAGCAGCGGCATCGGCAGCAGGCGGCCGAAGCCCGGGCCCATGATCATCGTCATCCCGCTGATGTGCAGCCGCGCGTGCCAGTCGGTCCGGTGACGCAGCTTGACCGCGGCGAGGGTGAACGAGACGAACAGCAGGATCGACAGCGGGTTGGCGATCAGGAAGTGCTGCGGCTGGAAGAAGAACGGCGCGGTGCCATTGCGCACCACCGCGGTGATCACCAGCAGCCCTGCGGTCACCATCAGCGCCATCCACGCGACCGCCACCCAGCCCAGCTTGCGGTGCAGCGCCATCGGGCCGCGGGTAGCGAGCCAGCTCTGCGTCACGAAGATCGCGGTCCAGCCCATGAAGGCGATCGCGTGGAAATGGACCCGCAGCGGCGCCGCGAAGGTCGATCGGCCGGCGAGGAACTGGGTCGAGAACCCGGCGACGATCACCAGCGCCATGCAGATGGCGAGGTTGCTGAAGAACCGCTCCGCGCGAGCCGGTTCCTCGTACGGTGCAGTTGCGGCCAAAGTTGCCATGCCGATTTCCCCTCCGAAAACCAGCGACCCCGGATATTGTCTTATGGCTGCGAATTACTCCCGGCGCGGGAGAGGGTCAATCGCGCGCGCGGGTCAGGTCCCCGCCTTCTCGCCCTCGAACCGGACCGTCACCTTGGCGTTCTCGTAGCCCGCGACCTGCAACGGGATGGCGAGGTTCTGGCGCACCGCTTCCTTCGCGGCGTTGCGGGCTAAGCTGAGGACTTGCGGATTCTTGGCGAACACGGCCGCCTTGCGCTCGGCCTGCAGCGAGTTGTTTTTCGACAGGCTGCGCTGCGCACCCGCGGTCACCCAGTTGCCTTCGGTGAACACCCGCGCCTGCGCCTCGTCGAGGTTGGGGCGGGAGATGCGCAGCGGCGGCAGGACGACATCGAGCGTTTCGCTCGCTGCATCCCACTTGAACGCGTCGCGGTCCATGTTGGCGAGGTCGAGCCGGTAGGTGACGGTCGCGGGAATGATCGAGGCTTGGCGGCTCTTGAGCAGGTCGATGCCGAGCACGCCCTGCGCGTTCTGGCTTTCGGCGACGATCTCGAACCGGCTGGAGAAGACGTTGAGCGAGTTCTGCTTCTCGAACGCCAGCATCGCGCTGCCGACCGGATCGCCCTCCTCGGAGTGGAAGAAGGCGCGCCAGGTCAGCCACCCGACCGCGGCGAGCAGCACGATCACGATCAGCCACGGCATCGCCTGGATGCGCGCGAGAGGGCGCTCGTCGACGACGGGCGTGCGCACGTCGCGGTCGGTTACTGTCCGGTCCATACCTCACCCGAACGGGCGATCATGCCGCGCCGTTCCAGATCGATCAGGTGCGCGGTCACGCTCATCTCCGCCGCGCCGGTCAGCCGGGGGTCGAGGCCCTTGTACATCAGCGGCACGAAATCGGCGGCGCGCATCTCGCCGTGCTCGCTGAGCAGGCGGACGATCTGGTTCTCGCGCTGGCGGCGGTGGCCGATCATCCCGCGCACCAGCTGGCGCGGCTTGTCGATCTGCGGGCCGTGCGCGGGGTAGTAGACCGTGTCCTCGCGGGCGTAGAGCTTGTCGAGGCTGGCCATGTAGGCGGTCATGTCGCCGTCCGGTGGGACCACCACGCTGGTCGACCACCCCATCACGTGATCGCCGGTGAACAGCGCGCCGCTCTCTTCCAGCGCGAAGCACAGGTGGTTGGAGGTGTGGCCTGGGGTGTGGACCGCGCGAAGGGTCCAGCCGTCGCCGGTCATCGCCTCGCCATCCTCCATCACCCGGTCGGGGGCGTAGTCGCGGTCGAACGCGGCGTCGGCGCGCGGTCCGCTGTCGTCGAGCACCAGCGGCGCGCAACCGACGATCGGCGCGCCGGTCCGCTCGGCCAGCGGGCGCGAGGCGGGGGAGTGGTCGCGGTGAGTGTGGGTGCACATGATCGCCGCCACCTTGGCGTCCCCGATCGCGGCAAGCAGCGCGTCGAGGTGCGCCGGTTCGGCCGGGCCGGGGTCGATCACTGCGACGTCGCTGCCGTTGCCGACGACGTACGTTTCGGTCCCGGTGTAGGTGTAGGGCGAGGGATTGGGCGCCAGAACGCGGCGCACGAGCGGTTCAACCTGCTCGGCGACGCCGGTCGGCCAGGGTTTGGGCGGGGGTCCTGCCATGCGCTTGCATATGGGGGCCGCGATGCCGCATGTCACCACGCATGTCCGACCATATCCTGGTTCTCGATTCCGGCACCACCTCGACCCGCGCGATCGCGTTCGATCTGGCGGGCCGGGTAGCGGCGGTGGTGCAGCGGGCGCTGACCCAGCACTATCCCCGCCCGGGTTGGGTCGAGCACGACGCGCAGGAGATCTGGCGCTTCACCCTCGCTTGCGCCGCGGAGGTCGCGGCCGAGATCGGGCCGGAACGCATCGCGGCGATCGGGATCACCAACCAGCGCGAGACGGTGGTGGCGTGGGACCGCCAGTCGGGTGAGCCGCTCGCAAGGGCGATCGTATGGCAAGACCGCCGGACCGCCGACTTTTGCGCGGCGCTCAAGGAGCAGGGCCACGAAGCCGAGGTGCAGCGACGCACCGGCTTGCTGCTCGATCCCTATTTCTCCGCCACCAAGATGCGCTGGCTGCTCGACAACGAAGGCCAGGTGCGCAGTGCCGCTGAGGCAGGGCGCTTGGCGCTGGGCACGGTCGAGAGCTGGCTGGTGTGGAAACTGTCGGGCGGGGCGCATGTCAGCGATGCCTCGAACGCCAGCCGCACCCTCCTGCTGCCCCTCGACGGGCCGCAATTCGACGAGGGGCTGTGCGAGCTGTTTGGCGTGCCACTCTCCGCGCTGCCCGAGGTGGCCGACACCCACGGAGCTATCGCCGAGACCTCGCTGCTTGGGCGGCCCATCCCGATCACCGGGCTGGCCGGCGACCAGCAGGCGGCGACCATCGGCCAAGGCTGTTTCGCTCCCGGCGAGACCAAGTCCACCTATGGCACAGGTGCGTTTGTTCTCACCAATATGGGGGAGAACGTTCCGAGATCATCGAACCGCCTGCTCGGCACGGTGCTGATGCAGCACGGCGGCCGCCGCACCTACGCGCTGGAAGGATCGGTGTTCGTCGCCGGCAGCCTGGTGCAGTGGCTGCGCGATGCGCTCGGCCTTATCACCAGCGCAGCCGAGACCGAGGCGTTGGCGCGTTCGGTGACGGACAGCGGCGGGGTGACCATCGTCCCTGCGCTGTCGGGTCTCGGCGCGCCGCACTGGAATGCCGAAGCGCGCGGCGTCATCGCCGGGCTGAGCTTTGCCAGCGGCCGTGCCGAGATCGCCCGCGCCGCGCTGGAGGCGATGGCGCACCAGACGCACGACCTCGCCCGCGCCTTTGCGGCGGACGGCGCGCCGTGGAATGCACTACGCATCGACGGCGGAATGAGCGCCAACGACTGGATGGCGCAGGATCTCGCCGACATGCTCGAACTGCCGGTCGAGCGGCCCGACATGGTCGAGACCACCGCGCTCGGCGCCGCTATCCTGGCGGGCGTGGGCGCCGGCCTGTTCGGATCGTTGGAAGAAGCGGCGCAAGCGATGCGCGGCGCGGTGCGGCACTTCACTCCGGCGATGGACGCGAGCGTCCGCGCCGAGCGGCTGGCCCGCTGGGCCCGCGCGCTCGCGGCGGTCTAGAAGGAGCTCAACGAGCGCCCCAGCCGCTCGCGCATCCCCAGCACGGCGGGCTCGACCACGAAGCGTTCGCGCCAGGCCTTGTCGAGCCGGGCGATGCGGGCGTGCATCGTCTCGGTCTCGCGGATCAGCGCGCGGGTTTCGGGCTCGAGCCGGGCGAGCTGATCGGGATCGGCGGCGCGGTCGGGCGGCAACACGCCGTGACGGCGGAGCTGGAATTCCGACAGTTCGCCGGCGAAATAGGCGCGGTGATTGAGCAGCCAGGCCAGCACATGCATCATCCGCGTCGTCGTCCGCAGCCCTTCGCACGACAGCGCGATGCGCACGAAGTCCTCCTCGCCGCCCCGCGAGGGCGAGAGATAGAACGCGGAGCGCACTTCATCGGCCAGCACCAGCGCTTCGCAATAAAGCGCTTCGATGATCGGCTTGCTGAGGTCGGTCGGTTTAAGCA
>JAEWKG010000087.1 GCA_023386135.1 Pseudomonadota bacterium
GATGTGGCCCGAGACCTTAACGTTGTAGGGCGGATCGGTGAATGCCATCGCCGCGACTTCGCCCGCGAGGAGCGTGACCCACGCGCCTTCATCGAGACTCGACCCACACAGCAGGCGATGCTTGCCGAGAACCCAGAGATCGCCCGTACGCGAAACAGGATCGGCCGGCGGCTCGATCTGCTCATCAGCCGGATCTTCGGGATCCTCGATGTCGGCCGCCTCGTCGAGGATAAGGTCGATCTCGCCCGTGTCCCAACCGAGCACCTCGATCGGAGTTTCATCGAGTTCGATAATCGCGGCGATCTCTAGGGCCAGCACCTCCCGATCCCAGGTCGCGTGCTCGGCGAGGCGATTGTCAGTCAGCCGGTATGCGCGAACCTGCGCAGCGCTCCACTGATGCGCCACGAGCACCGGGATCTCGACCATGCCCACCCGCTTCGCCGCAGCGACACGGGCTTCGCCGGCTATGAGGATATCGTTCTCGTCGACCAGCACGGGCAGGGCAAAGCCGAACTCGCGGATCGACGCCGCGAGCTTCACCAGTTGCTTTTCAGGATGCTTGCGCGGGTTGGTGGCGTAGGCCTTGAGAACCTCGATCGGACGATACTCGATCGGGCCTAGCCGCTGCTCAATGGCAGCGATCTGGTTCGGGAGGGCAGCGCTTGCCCGGATTGCTTGGGATTTGGTCATCGTGGTCGTCTCTTTGGCTGGGCCACCAAAAGACAGACTGGACAGAGTTGAGCAGCTCGAAACCGGACAACCGCCATCCAGCCCGCAATTGCGAGGCAGATTGAGGTTGTCTCCTACGATGCTGCTCCACGCCGGAGCGTGAGCTATTCTTCCTCGAAGACGGTGACATTGTCGGTCGCGAGAGGTCTGCCGTCAAGGGGTCGGTGGCGCAAATATCTCCATCCCCGCATGACAATAGCGGCTGACTCGACAGGACCGGGAGTTGTGATAGCCAATCGTGACGTTTCAAACGGGGGCATCATGGCTGAGGTCAAGATCGGAGAGATAACGCCAAAGTGCGGTGAATGCGGCAGTGTGGAGTTCACCGTTCCCGATGATCCAGCCGACGAGAGCGTCATCACCTGCAATGGTTGCGGGAAGTCGCTTCGCACGATCGCAGAATTCAAGGCTGCCGCTTTCGAACGCGCGCAGTCAGCGATGCCGGACATTGGCACGATGGTCCAAGGCGCCCTCTTTGGAGGCCTCAAAGGCATGAAGTCTCCCAGGATCAAGTAGTCCGAGCCACGTCGCCCACATGAGAAGGTAGCATGGCAAGGAAACCCACAAGCCCGCTCGGCTCTTGGCCTTCCAAGCCGAAGAGCGCCGCCAAAAGCCAGCCGGCGCCGCGAAATCCCGTAATTGAGCAAGGCCTATGCAGCGCCATTCGCAACGGCGTACTTGTCGAGCTCACCTACGAGGACGATTTCCACAGTCGGGCCTTTGCTCCGTACGTCGTCTACCGAACCAGCGCCGGCAAGGTATGTGTGTTCGGCATGCAGGTGAACGCGAGCCATCCCAACGGCCGGGACGATCCCCGCAACTTTGAGGTAGGGAAGGTCAGGAGTGTCAACCTCACCACCAGCAAGTTCGAACGCGACCCGCGCTTCGATCTGTCTAGCGCAAAATATCGCGACCGCATTTGTCCGATCTGACCTGATATCGAACAGCAACCGGGTGCGTCGACGGCCACGCTGATAAACTCGCACAGCTCCCTGTTACGCACGAGAAAAGTCCCTGTTATTTGCTTAGGGAATTGCGGTCGCTAAGTGGCGGATTTGCGCGGGTTCCCGACGAGCCGATCGCCCTCCAAGGTAGCCGATTTCGCCAAATTCCCTGTAGATTCCCGCAGAACAGGGATAGGCAACCAGAGACCGGTTCGCGCCGGATCTACTGCTCCGCCATTACCTGCTGCAGCCCCTGCGATCAGCTTAAGACTCGCGCACCTCGCGCCCGGCCCACTCGCGGTTGATGAACAGCGCGCCCAGCGTACACAGCACGCCCGACAGGAGGTAGAGTCCGACCGACCACAGCCCGACATGGCTTGCGAGGTAGAGCGCTACTAGCGGCGCAAACCCCGCACCGATGAACCACGCCGAGTTCGAGACGATCGCCGCGCCGGTGTAGCGGTACACACGCTGGAAGCTGTCGTTCACCGCGCCCGACGATTGCCCGAATGCGAGGCCGAGCAGCACGAAGCCGCCGAACATATAGGCCGCCTCGCCCACCGCGCCCGCGCCGAGCAGTTGCGGTGCAAACCCGCTGTATGCGCCGATCAGCGCCGCCGACACGCCGAGCACCGCGCGCCGCCCCACCCGGTCGGCGATCACGCCCGAGGCGAGGATCGACAGCACGCAGATAATCGCTCCCACCGCTTCGATGACCAGGAACCGCACCGGATCCTCGTTGGCGTAGAGGCGCACCCACGACAGTGGGAACACCGTGACCAGGTGGAACAGCGCGAAGCTCGCGAGCGGAGCGAACGCGCCGAGGAGGATCGTGCGCCATTCGGCGAACAGCGTCTGGAACGGCGGCGAGGGCTGGAGGTCGCGTGTCTCGCACAGGCGCTTGAACTCGGGCGTCGCCACCAGCCGCAACCGGGCGAACAGCGCCACCACGTTGATCGCCAGCGCGACGAAGAAGGGATAACGCCAGCCCCACGCGAGGAAGTCCGCCTCGGTCAGCAGCGCCTGGAAATAGGCGAACAGCGCGCAGGCGACCGCGAGGCCGAGCGGAGCGCCCAGCTGCGCGATCATCGAGAACCACCCGCGCCGCTCCTTGGGCGCATTCAGTTGGAGCAGCGACGGCAATCCGTCCCACGCCCCGCCCAGCGCAATACCCTGGCAGAGGCGGAAGAAGCCCAGCAGCCAGGCGGACAGCATGCCGACCTGGGCGTAACCCGGCAGGATGGCGATCGCCATGGTCGATCCGCCGAGCAGGAACAGCGCGATGGTGAGCTTCACGCCGCGCCCGTGGTGCTGGTCGATGTAAGTGAAGATCAATGTGCCGAGCGGGCGTCCGACGAACGCCAGCGAGAACATGGCGAACGAATAGAGCGTGCCGGTCAGCGCATCGACGTAAGGGAAGACCAGCGAGGGGAACACCAGCACCGAGGCGATGGCGTAGACGAAGAAATCGAAGAACTCGCTCGTGCGGCCGATGATCACCCCGATGGCGATCTCGCCCGGGCGGATGTGATCGTGACGCGCGTTGACCGCGCGCGCGTCGCGCTCGAGCGGCGTAGAGTCCGATGCCGAGGCGGGGGCCGTCATCGCTGGTGTTCTCCAAATGCCGACGCGCCTTGTCGTCCCGAGACGGGAACGACGCAAGCCGTCGAGGTTTCCAATGAGGCATTGCGGTGCGTTTGGGGATTGGACAAAA
>JAEWKG010000165.1 GCA_023386135.1 Pseudomonadota bacterium
GCAACGCATCGCGTGCGGCGATCTGCAGCTCGGGGTCGAGCGAGGTGCGGACCCACAGGCCGCCGGCATAGACGCTGTTCTTGCTGTCCTCCGCCGTCTCGCCGAACTTCGCCATCAGCTCGCGGCGCACTTCCTCGAGGAAATACCCGGCATCGACCGACGGGACAGAGGACCGCGAGGGCTTCAGGTCGAGTGGCTTGGCCTTGGCCTCGGCCGCCTGTTGCGCGGTGATGAAGTCGTTCTCGACCATCTGGTCGAGCACGAAATTGCGCCGCGCGATGGCCTTCGCCTCGTACTTCTTGCGCCCGTACTGCTCGGGTGCCTTGGGCAGGATTGCGAGGAACGCGGCCTCGTGCAGGTCGAGATCGCCGACGTCCTTGTCGAAATAGGCGCGCGACGCAGCCTGCACGCCGTAGGAACGGCGACCCAGCGGAATTTCGTTAAGATAGAGCTCGAGGATTTGCGGCTTGGTCAGCACCCCCTCGATCCGCCGCGCCAGGATCATCTCCTTGAGTTTGCGGGTCACCGAGTACTCGTTGCCGAGGAGGATGTTCTTGGCGACCTGCTGCGTGATGGTCGAACCGCCCACCGCGCGCTCGCCCGAACCAGCCTTGCGTGCATAGTCGAACACTGCGCCGATAGTGCCGGTAATGTCGACACCCCCGTGGCTGAAGAAGGTCTTGTCCTCGGCCGACAGGAACGCCTCGATCAGCGGCTGCGGAAAGTCGTCGTACTGCAGCTGCACCCGCCGCTCGCGGGCGTAGGAATGGACGATCTGGCCGTCGATCCCGCGCACGATGGTGGGCAGCGGCGGTTGGTAATCGATCAGCGTTTCGGCGTCGGGGAGGTCCTTCGCGAGTAGCAGCCAGCCTACGATCATCAGCACCAGGCCGGCGCCGATCAGGCTGGAGAGCCAGCGAAACCAGCGCTTGGCGTGCCAGTTGCCGCGGAACCACTGGACCACGCCATGCGCGTCGCGGCGGATGCGATACCGCATGTGCTCTAGGGTCGTCGTTTCGGGCATTCGCGGCGGGCCTTAGCATCGCGTCCGGCTTGGTGGAAAGGTCAATCCTGGGTCGATTGCCGGGCGAAGTAGATGCGGATCGCGCGCGCCAAGACGTCGGCGAACTTGGCGCGGCCTTCGGGCGAGGCGAGCCGGTTCGCCTCGTCGCGATTGGAGATGAACCCGGCTTCGTAAAGGACCGACGGCACGTCCGGAGCGCGCAGCACCGCGAGGCCCGCCGAGCGCCGCGCCTGCGGATGGAACTGGAGGATGCCCGCGCCTTCGCGGGTAATAAGGCCGGCGAACTCGGCGCTGTCGGCTTGGGTGCGACGCTGCGAGAGTTCGACGAGGATCGTGCTCACCGCATCGCTCTGGCCCGACAAATCGGTGCCATTGACCTCATCCGCCGCGTTCTCGCGCGCCGCGAAGCGCGCCGCCGCCTGGCTCGAGGCTTCGGTCGACAGGGTGTAGATGCTCGCCCCGGCGACCTGGTCTTCCTCGCCGGCCGAATCGGCATGGATCGACAGGAACAGGTCTGCGCCGAGCGCACGCGCGATGGCGAATCGCTCGCCGAGCACCAGGAAGCGATCGTCGCTGCGGGTGAGCGCGACGCGGATGCCGCCGTCCCCAACCAGCTTGTCGCGCAGCGCCGTGGCGAGGCCGAGGACCAGGTCCTTTTCGCGGAAGCCCTGCCCGCTCGCGCCGGGATCGTGGCCGCCATGACCCGCGTCGATCACTATCAGCGGGCGCGAGGCGTCGGCGGGGCCGAGCACTTTAGGCAGATCGGCGGCGCCCGGCTTGGGAAGCTCGAACCGGATGACATAGGCGCGGCCCAGGGCCGGCACCGGCAACGACAACCCGAGCGCGTACAGCGCGCCCAGCAGCGCGATCGGGGCGAGGAAGATCAGCCATAGCTGCGCGCGCAACGACATTGCGCACGATGGTTAAGGCCCCCAAGCCTTTACGCGCAATATGGTTGCCCGGTTTAACCCACGATGCTAGCAGGCGGGCCGACCGGGGCGACCAGCGCCCAGTGCCTGCCACAGCGCGTATTCGAGCCGCGCGGGCCCGGGCCGGCCCGGACACCGACCGAGGCATTCGCACCGGTCTATCACCAGGTTGACGCAAGTAATGAGCCTTCCCTCCCTGCAGACCCCGATGCCGCCTTCCCGCGGCACCTTGGGCGCTGCCGGCCGGGGCGCGGACCGCGTACACGGGCTTTCCCTTGCAGACACATCATCCCGCCCCGCCGCTCTCCAGCGCGCGGGCCGGTCCGTATTCGCCGCCCGGAATCCGAAACCGGATGGCGCTTCACCAACAGCGCGCGCGCCCCGCTCTCCGCTCGATGGAGATCGAGCGAAGCCGGCCCGCGCACGGAGAATTCACAATGGCAACGCGCATGCTCATCGACGCGCGCCACCCGGAAGAAACCCGGGTGGCGGTACTGCAAGGTAACCGGATCGAGGAATTCGATTTCGAGTCTGCCGAACACAAGCAGATCAAGGGCAACATCTATCTCGCCAAGGTAACCCGGGTCGAACCGTCGCTGCAGGCGGCGTTCGTCGACTTCGGCGGCAACCGGCACGGCTTCCTCGCCTTCAGCGAGATCCATCCCGACTACTACATGATCCCCAAGGAGGATCGTGAGCGCCTGCTGGCGGAAGAAGCCGCCGCGGCCGAAGAAGAGGCCGAGCTCCGCGCTCAGGAAGAAGAGGAAGGCCACGCGCCCGGCGACGAATACGACGCCGAGGACGAGCCGGGCGAAGCCTTCGTCGAGGAAATCGCCGAGGATGGCGTCGAGGAAATCGACACGTCCGAGAAAGACGACGTCGCCACGATCGAAGGCGGACATGTCGAAGACGGCGACGACGAAGACGAACGGGACGACGAAGGCGCCGACAATTCCGACGAAAACGGCGAAGGTGCCGACCGTTCGCGTGGCCGAGGCCGTGGCCGTCGCCAGGGCAAGGGCGGCGGGCGCAGCCGCGCCAAGGAAGTCGACGAGGTCCGCGCCAAGCGCATGGCGCTGCGCCGCCGCTACAAGATCCAGGACGTCATCCAGCGCCGCCAGGTGCTGCTGGTGCAGGTCGTCAAGGAAGAGCGCGGCAACAAGGGCGCGGCACTGACCACCTATCTCAGCCTCGCCGGCCGCTACTGCGTGCTGATGCCGAACTCGAGCCACGGCGGCGGCATCAGCCGCAAGATCAGCTCGGCGGCGGACCGCAAGCGGCTGAAGTCGATCGTCAGCGACCTGTCGCTGCCGCGCTCGATGGGCCTTATCGTCCGCACCGCGGGCCTCCAGCGCACCAAGCCCGAGATCAAGCGCGACTTCGACTACCTCGCCCGCCTGTGGGACGAGATCCGCGAAAAGACATTGAAGTCGGTCGCGCCGGCGCTGATCCATTCGGACAGCGACCTCATCAAGCGCGCCATCCGCGACATCTACAACAAGGAAATCGAGGAGGTCGTGGTCGAGGGCGAGGCGGGTTACCGCGCCGCCCGCGAGTTCATGAAGCTGCTGATGCCGAGCCACGTGCGGCGAGTAAAGGCGTACAGCGATCCCGTTCCGCTGTTCCAGCGCTACGGCGCCGAAGACCAGCTTCGCGCGATGTACGATCCGGTCGTCCAGCTGAAGAGCGGCGGCTACCTCGTGATCAACCCGACCGAGGCGCTGGTCTCGATCGACATCAACTCGGGCCGCTCGACCAAGGAGCACGGGATCGAGGCGACCGCGCTCAACACCAACCTCGAAGCCGCACGCGAGATTGCTCGCCAGTTGCGCCTGCGCGACATGGCCGGTCTCGTGGTCATCGACTTCATCGACATGGAGTACGGATCGAACATCCGGAAGGTCGAGAAGGCGATGAAGGACGCGCTCAAGAACGACCGCGCGCGCATCCAGGTCGGCCGCATTTCCGGCTTCGGCCTGATGGAGATGAGCCGCCAGCGCCTGCGTACCGGCGTGCTCGAGGCGACCACCCGCGAATGCCCGCACTGCGACGGCACCGGCCTCGTCCGCACCGCCTCGTCGGCGGGCCTCAGCGCGCTGCGCCTGATCGAGGACGAAGCCGGGCGCGGCAAGGGCAGCGTCATCAGCCTGTTCGCCTCGACCGAGGCGGCGGTGTACCTGCTCAATGCCAAGCGCGCCGATCTCGCCGAGATCGAGGATCGCTACGGCGTGATGGTGGAAGTTCTGCCCGAAGGCGAGCAGGAAGGCGCCAAGATGCGCGTCGCCAGCAGCGGCCCGCGCCCGACCACCCCGCCCAAGTTCGCGCCGATCGTCGATGAGGTCGACGACGAGCCGATCGAGGACGACGAGGAAGACGACTACGCCGAAGAAGCCGAGGAGCGCTCCGACGAAGGCGGCCGCGACCGCAAGAAGCGTCGCCGGCGCGGCGGCCGTGGGCGGCGTGATCGCGACGAAGGCCAGGCCGAACAGTCCGACACCGTCGAAGCCGACGATGAGACCGAAGGCGGCGTCGAGGCGCGCGGCGAAGAAGCTCGCGACGAGACCGACGAGGACCGCCCGCGCAAGCGCCGGCGTCGCGGCGGTCGCCGCCGGCGAGGCCGGGGCCGCGGTGAAGGCGACGAAGGCAACCTCGCCGAGGGTGCCGAAGCGCTCGAGGATGCGGTCGGCGAGCAACTGACCGACGATATCGCGGTGGTCGCGGAACCCGAGGCGCCGGTCGATGCTGTCGCGGAGGAGGCGCCGAAGAAGCGCACGCGCCGGAAGAAGACCGAAGTCGAGGAAGCTGCTCCGGTGGAGGTCGCCGAAACTGCCGAGCCAGCAGCCGAGGTGAAGCCCAAGCGCACGCGCCGCAAGAAAACGGATGCCGAAGCCACCGAAGCGAACGAAGCGCCTCTGGCGCCGGTGACTGAGGCTGCCGAGGAAGCCCCCGCCAAGCCGAAGCGGTCGCGCGCCAAGAAGGCGCCCGCGCCCGAGGCCGAAGCCGTCAGCGCCGATCCGGTCACCGCGCCGGCGGAAGAGACGGTGAGTGCCGAAGCCGAGGAGACTCAGCCCCAACCCGCCAAGCGCGGCGGGTGGTGGCAACGCACCTTCGGCGAATGATGGACAGCGAAGCCGCCGCCGGCCGACCGGAACACCACCGGCCCGGCGGCGGCTTTCGCAATCCTCCGGGCAGCCCGGTCCAGAGCGCGACGCTGCGCGATTTCCTGCGCTTCATGTTCGTTGATATGCGGCGCGCCACGGTGCCGGAGATTCCACCGGGCCACGTCGCGGCAAGCCCACCCGACCTCGGTTCGCTGCGCGAGAACGAGATCGCCTGGCTCGGCCACGCCTGTTTCGCCTTGCGCATGGGCGGCAAGCTGGTCCTGACCGACCCCTACCTGACGCGGACCGCCGGCCCGTTCGGCCTCGGCCCCAAGCGCTTCATCGACAGTCCGGTCGCCGCGCGCGATCTGCCGCGCTGCGACCTGATCGCGATCAGCCACAACCACTACGATCACATCGATGTCGCGGCGCTCAAGGCCTACCGCTGGCGTGGCGACACGCCGGTGGTCTGCCCGCTCGGCCTCGCGCCGCTGCTCGAGCGGTGCGGCTTCCCGCGAGTGATCGAGCTTGACTGGTGGGAGGAGCGGGAGATTGCCGGTCTCGACGTGACCGCCCTTCCCGCGGTTCACTTCTCGGGCCGCGGGCCCTTCGACCGAAACCGCACCCTGTGGTGCAGCTTCGCCTTCGCATCCGACAGCCGCAAGGTGTGGTTCGGCGGCGATACCGCGCCGGGTGCGGTCTTCCGCGAGATCGGCCAGAGCGCAGGTCCGTTCGACCTCGCGATCGTCGGCATCGGCGCTTACGAGCCGCGCTCAATCATGCAGGCCAGCCACGCCACGCCCGAGGAAGCGATCGGCATCGCCCGCGACCTCAATGCCAAAGCCGCACTCGGCATGCACTGGGGCACCATCATGCTGACGCCTGAAGACCCCTTCGAGGCGCCCGGCCGTTTCCGCCGCGCGGCGCTGGAGCAGCAGTTCGGCGAGGTCAACGCCTGGACCATGCCGATCGGCGGCGTGCGCGCGTTCTAGGCCATGGTGCTGTCCACGCTCATCCTCGCCGGTTCACGACCCGGTCGCGATCCTCTCCTTGATGGGACCGACTTACCCAGCAAAGCACTTCTCCCGATCGCCGGCGTGCCGATGCTGGCGCGCGTTCTCACCGCGCTCCAGAGCGCACCCGACGTCGACGAGGTCACCGTGGTCGCGCAAGACACTGCGCCGCTCACGGCCGACCCGCAGATCGCCGGGAGCGCCGTTGGGATCGTGTGGCGTGACTCGCCAGGATCGATTGCCGACGCGGTGCGCGCCGCGCTCGAGGTCGCTCAGGGACCGCTCCTCGTAACCACCGCCGACAACGTCCTGCTCACTCCGGCAATGATCGCTCAGTTCCTGCGCGACGCGGAGGGCGGTGATGTGGCGGTCGGCCTAGTCGAACGCCGCGCCGTCGCTGCCGCAGGCCATTCTACCGAGCGGACCTGGCTCAAGTTCCGCGGCGGACAATGGTCGGGCGCCAACCTGTTCTACCTCGGGGGGCCGCAGGTCCTACCGCTGATCGAGTTCTGGCGCGGGCTGGAGCAGGACCGCAAGAAGGGCATGAAGATGGTCGGCGCGGTCGGCCCGTTGATGCTGCTCGGCGCGCTGCTGCGGGTGGTCGATATCCACACCTTTGCCGCGCGGGTGGCCGGGCGCTTCGGTCTAACGGGCCGTGTAGTGCCGATGCAGGCCGCCGAAGCGTGCATCGACGCCGACAAACCCGCCGATATCCCGGTGATCGAGGCGATCCTCGCCGCGCGTCAGGCGGCAGCCAACGCCTCATCAACCGCAGCCAGCGCGAGCGCTAGCTCCTCCGCGTAGGGCATCGTCGCATCGAGATCGACGATCCGCGCGCCGTTGAAGCGGAGCTGCGGCACGGTCGCCACCTTCTGCTCGATCAGCGCGCGATCATGGTCCGGCTTGCGCGCCATCACCGTATCGGCGTCGATGTTGAGGCGGATCACCAGCGTCGGCACCCAGATCGCCATCCCTGCGTAGAGCGCCCGCTCGCGGCGCTGCAGCGCTTCGACGGCCGGGGTGCGCGCTATGCCCGCCACGATCGGCCCGTCGTGGAGGCCCGGCACCTCGAGCTGCGGATAGCGGTCGGTGACGATTGTCACGCCCTCGCGCCGGCGTTCCAGCAAGGCATCGAACCGCGCGCGCCGTTTGCGTGAGCGGCGCAGCGCATACCGCGCCGCCAGCATTCCGGGAATGGCCGCCTGCGGATCACGCAGCGTATCGGCCACTCCTTCGAGGAAGCGCTGCAGCGGCGCACCGACCAGCGGCCAGCGCCCGATCGCCCGCCCCTGCTCGCCCGAGCCGAGCCCGAGGTAGCCCATCTCGGCCGGCCGGCTCTCGGCGATATGCGTGAGAATATCGGCGGCGAGGGTCGACTTTCCCGACCCGTCGCTGCCGACAACTGCGATCAGCGGCGCGACCGGACGCTCGTCCCGCGTCGGCGCCGTCATGGTCAGCTCAGTTCCTTGAAGAACCCGATCATCTTGAGTCCGCCGATGATGAAGCGGACGACCACCAGCACGGCGTAGGCGGTCACCCACGGTCCGTGCAGCGCGGCGACGTCAAAGCCGGTGCGCGCGAACCAGGTCAGAAACACCGCGGTCGCCAGTAGGAACAGCTTGTTCTGCTCGCGCCAGATCATGCGCTTCCACCAGAACGGATACTTCGGCGGCACCCACCCGTGGAAGCGCGGCATCAGCGACGGCACGTCCTTGGCCCAGGCGGCGTGCGCCTCGCCGAACTTGCCGCGCAGGAACTCTTCTTCGTAGGTCGAGATCCGCTCGTAGATCAGCACGCCGAGCAGGAAGACGATCGCGCCGAACACCCAGCTTCCCGACAGCATTGCCAGGCCCGTGAAGTTGAGGATGCGGCCGACGTAGAGCGGGTTGCGGACCAGGCTGTACGGGCCGGTGGTGTTGAGCTCGGACGCTTCGGCAGCGACCTTGGCGCGGCCCGAAGTGCCAAGCGCGGCCCACCCGCTGGTGAACACGCGTACCAATGCGCCGAGGCTTGCAACGCCGAGCGACAGCCAGAACCACGCGCAATCGCCCTCTATCGTGCGGAACGGGCCCATGTCGCGGGTGCACCACGCGATCAGCGTGGCGATCGCGATCACCGTGTAGATGTAGGTGCCGCGGATGAAGAACAGACGCTTGCCGCTGCGGGCGAGTTCGTGCTGGTACATGGGAATGGGGTCGCCGTGCTGGCCCGCCGCGATACGCATGCGGGCGAGGAAAATCCGGCGCGCCCTTAGCGGGGGACGCCCCGTTTCGTCAATGGACGGGGGTGCCCGCTGGGACGAGCCGCAGGCGCAGCGCGAGCTTGCCGAGCGACGCCCGATCGTCGAGCGGCAGGGCTACCCTCAGCGACGACCAGATTGCGACGGCGCCGATCACGAGGATGGTCGGGATCGCGACTTCGTTCGACAGCTCGATATCGGCGATGTCTGCCGCAATCCCGCCGAGCACGGCGATGGCCACCACCTTGAGCGCCACCATCGGGAAGCGCCGATCGAACGGGTGCAGCTTCTCGGTCAGCCATAGCTGGACCATGGGGATTGTCGCCATCGTCACGAAGCCGATCGCCATGGCCAGCGTGATGCCGGTCAGCGGCTCCAGCGGCCCGACGATCTCACGCCCGGCGAGCACCGCCACGACCACGCCGAACACGCTCGCGGTGATCTGGTGCTTGTAGTGCGCGATGACCTGCAGC
>JAEWKG010000181.1 GCA_023386135.1 Pseudomonadota bacterium
GCGGCACCGGCATCATGAACCGGCTGTTCGAACGCTACGGCCCGCACAAG
Organism: Pseudomonadota bacterium; assembly: GCA_023386135.1. Taxonomy (GTDB): domain Bacteria; phylum Pseudomonadota; class Alphaproteobacteria; order Sphingomonadales; family Sphingomonadaceae; genus Tsuneonella. The sequence goes on from JAEWKG010000181.1 coordinate 51, forward strand.
GGCCCGATCGAGGGCCGCCCCAACGGCGTGCTGATCTCGAACGCCACCGGCGAGGCGGTCGGCTACGCGCTCAACAGCCTGGAGGAGCGCGGCGTGCTGTTCCTGGGGCCGCAGGCGAAGATCTACGAAGGCATGATCATCGGCGAGAACGCCAAGCCCGAGGATCTCGAGGTCAACCCGCTGAAGTCCAAGCAGCTGACCAACTTCCGCTCGACCGGCAAGGACGACGCCATCCGCCTCACCCCGCCGCGGGTTATGACGCTGGAACAGGCGATCGCCTACATCGACGACGACGAGATGGTCGAGGTGACGCCGAAGAGCATCCGTCTGCGCAAGGCGATCCTGGACCCGCATGAGCGGAAGAAGGCACGGCGAAAAGGGGACTAGATTGTGTTCGCCGCCATGCGCGCAGCTTGGCCGCGGCAATCGTAACGCAGGCCTGGATCGGTACAGAAATCGGGCCAGCGTCCGCGTCGGCGCCACTCGTCGACCAGACCCAGCGCCGCCATTCGCGCGAGGAAGCGCGGGTCGCGGCGTAACTCGGCCGCGTCGGGCCAGAACAACCAGAACCAGGGCTCTTCCCCCGGAATTGCCTTGGCTTGGTCGAGCCAGCCGAACGCGCGCTCGCTGTCGCCCATGCGGGCCGCGCTGAAAGCCAGACGCCAGGCAGCCTGAGGATCGTCGCGGTACAGCCGGGTGGCGGTGCGGTCGAATGCGGCCCAGTCAAACCGCGCCGGATCGGACCGCCAAACCAGCTCGGCACGATCGATTGGGGCAAACGGCTCGGTGGAGGGGCGTGCGTCGTACTGGGCCAGAGCGGCCACCGGATCGCTCGCGTAGAACAGCAGGTTCGATCGCGCTCTGTCGGCACCGGGACTTTCCTCCCAAACCCGTCCTATCCGGTCCGACATCTGCTGTGCGTCCGCCAATCGGCCAGCCCCCAATAGCGTATAGAGCACCGAGATCGCGGCTCCCTGGTCTCCCGGTTCGAGCGCGACCGAACGCAGGCCCGGGCCGATTGCAGCGTTCACGTAACCAAGATCAAACAGCCCCCACGAATACCTCGACAGCAACCAGCCGTGCTCCGGGTCCATCCGCACACCGTCCTCATACGCTGCGAAACCCGATTTGCCCTGTAGCTCGAGTGCCATCCCCAGCGCTTGGTGCGCTAGCCCGGACTTGGGATCGATCGCCAACGAGCGGCGGGCATAAGCCATCGCATCCTTCGCGGACTTGTCGCGCTCCGCCGCGGTCCCATTAGAGCCGGCATATGCGGTCGTCATCGCCAGGCACGCCCAGCTCGCCGCGCTCTGGGGCCGACGCTCGGCAATCTGTTTGGCAAAGCTGAGCGCCCGCGGCCAGTCGCGCGCTTCGACCGCATCGCAAGCCGAGAAGTAAAGGCGCTTGCTGACTGGATCGCCGAGATTGCCCGTTGACCGGTCCAAGCCGCACCGGATCACACCGGCGATCGCATGAGCGGCCCGCTCGCGGACGAGCTCGTCACTGACACCTTCCCGCTCGAACGAACGTGACCAGATCACGGTACCGTTTTCGCCGTCCACCAACCGCACCCGCGCATCGCCCCCGCCGGCCGGGTCGCCATAGGAAACCTCCAGCCGCATGTCCGCCTCTACGGACGCGCCGGGTTCGACCAGGGTGAGGCGAGTCATCGACTCAGTGAGTTGCGCGACGTCGCTCGTAAGATCGCCGGCAAAGCGACCCGTCGCCCGATCGGCGCCTTCCCCACCAGCCGGTTCGATCGCGATGGCGACGCCTTTGGCCGGAGATCCCGCAAGCATCGCACCGCCGGCCACGACGACCGCGAGTAGAACGGCGGCCGCGGCGACATGACGCCGAACGATTGGTTTCGATGCTGTGCGCTGTTCGCTGGCCGAGTCCACTTGGGCGGCAGCGGTGTCGGGGAGAAACAGTCGGTAACCAACCTTGGCGATGGTTTCGATCCGGATGCTGCTTCCGCAGGTCGTCTCGAGGCAACGCCGCAGGCGCGAGATCACGCGGTTCACCGCGTCGTCACCGACGATCCGGCGCCCCCAGCATTCAGCCACGAGATCGTCACGCGACATCGTGCGCCCGCCTGCTTGCGCGAGCGCCACGAGGACCTGCATCGCCAGCGGCTCCAGCACTCCTTGGCGCCCATCGGAGGCGATAAGGCGCCGCTCGGCGGGCACGACACGGATATCGTTGATCTCGAAAGGTTCGACGTGCGCAAGGTCGAGCGGGCCGGAGAAAAACCCGCCCATGCTCCCGACTCGCGTCCCTTCCAGGTTCATCTCAAGTCGCCGCCCCCGACCGGTGCGGGGCCCCTTCTACCATCAACCAATCCGCATTCATTGTATAAATCCCCGTCCCGTCAGCAAGAAATCAGCCATTCGTCAGGATTTTCCGCGCGAGCGAGCCGATGCTGCGTCCAGCGGGGGTGAATTGTTCCCTCCAGAGGATGGCAAGGGATTGATGACATGCAGGCTAATTGGAAATCGGCATTGGCATATGGCGGGGCAGCTTCAATTGTCGCCGCATTGACCGCGGGCGTCGCTAGCGCGCTTCCCTCGGGCGACTACGGGTACAGCGACTGGAGTGCGCCGGTCAGCGCCGAGAACGGTTCGGACGCTATGCTCAATACTTCGGCAACCGACGGCTGCCCGATCATGTCGCCGGACGGCCTGGACCTGTACATGGCCAGCAATCGTCCGGGCAGCGATGGCGGCAAGCTCGATATCTGGGTCGCTCACCGGAGCAAAACCACCGCTGGCTGGGGTGCACCCGAGCGGCTGCCCGCGCCGGTCAACACGGCAGTGGACGAATTCTGTCCCACGCCAGTCCGTGGACACGGATTGTTCTTCGTGAGCCGGCGGGACGACCCCAATGGCGACATCTACTTCACCCGCTGGACCAAGTCCGGATGGAACACACCGGAGCGCCTCAGCGCGAACATCAACAGCAGCGCACAGGAATGGAGCCCGTCATATTTCGAACTCGAGGGCGGCACGCCCGTGCTCTACTTCTCGAGTACGCGAAACGGCACCCAAGATATCTTCGCCAGCGTGAACTGGGGTCCGGCGCAGGCGGTCGGCGAACTCAACACCGGCGCCGACGATGCCAGGCCCAACGTGCGGCATGACGGCAAGGAGATCGTCTTCGACTCCACCCGCGCCGGCGGGGCACCCGATGTGTGGACCGCCACGCGCGAGTCACCCACGGGAACGTGGTCGACGCCGCATCCGATTGCCATCGTCAACAGCCCGGCAGGGGAATCGCGCGCCTCGCTGTCATGGGATGGCACATACATGCTGTTTGGCTCGAGCCGACCGGGCGAAGGAGTTCCGCCGACGACCGACATCTACGTGTCGCATCGGACGCGAACGATTGGCGGGTCGGCGACGGACAATTGAGATGCGTGCCGCTGCCCTCGGAGCGGCGGCGCTCGCGGCGATGTGGCTTGCCTTGTGGGCGACAAGTCCGCGTCCCGGCCCCCGCCCCGGCGCTTCGGCACACCCGCCAAGCGTCGGGTCGGGTGCTGCCGACTTTGCCCGGCGCATCGGTGGCAACCCGCAGCGAGCCGACACGACACTGTCGATCGCGGTATATGCGCTGCAGCGTCCGCGGGTCCCTGCGATGCCGGACCCGGTTCGGCACGATGCCGAAACCGCGAGAATGGTCTGGGGCACACCGGCGATCTTTGCTCCACCGGATAGCTGAATGGCATGATCGAGGATCAGGCGTGAGAAACCGCCACTCGAGGCTGCCGCCCTCCCTGAGCTCAGAAGCTCGCCTTGACGGTGAAGCCCCAGGTCCGCTCGTCGCCCGGCTGGCCGGCGATCAGGCCGACGTTGCCGGGCGCGACCTGCAACAACTCGATGTAGTTGACGTCGAACGCGTTGCGAACCCAGCCGAACAGGTCGAGCCCTTCGGTGCGGAAGCCGGCGCGGAAGTTGGTCAGCGCGTAGCCGTCGACCACCGTGTAGATCGAGGGTGAGGCGTTGGACTGCCACTTCGAGCGATAGTTGCCGTCGACCCCGAAGTAGAGTTGGCCGTCCTTCGCGAGCAGCGTGGCGGGGGCATTGACCTCCGCCCCGTAGGCGAAGGCCCACTTGGAGACGCCCGGCAGCCTCTGCCCCGAGATGTCGCACGAGCGCGGGGAGAGCGAGCCGGGCACTCCGGCGGGCCCCGGCTGCTGGCTCCCGTTCGCGGCCACGAAGGTGCCGCCGCTGAGCTCCGGCGGGCACGGGGCGCTGGTGAACTTCACGTACTTCGCGTCGGTGTAGGCGCCGTTGGCGTAGGCGGTGAAGCGGTCGCTGGGGCGGATCTTGAAGTCCGCCTCCACCCCCTGCGAGCGGACCTTCTCGGCGTTGGCGAGATAGCCGCGCACGGTGCCGAACTGGCCGCCGTTCACGGTCGCCTGGAAGTTGCCGATCTCGGTCCGGTAGGCGGTGAGGTTGAAGGTGGCGAGCCGGTTCAGGAACTGGGTCTTGAGGCCGATCTCGTAGTGGTTGACCGATTCCGGCAACACCGTGCTCGCGCTCAGCACCGGCTGGTTGTTGGTGTCGAGCGGCAGTCCGTTCTGGTTGATCCCCACCGTCTTGAAGCTCTTGGCGTAGGTCGCATAGGCAAGCACGTCGCGCGCGAGCTTGTAGTTGACGTTGAGGTCGTAGCTGAAGTTCCAGTCGCTGACCGAGGGCGAAGTGGTTTGCGGCTGGTAGATGCCGCACTGCGCCGCCAGCACCGATCCGGCCGGCGGAGTGGGCGTGCAGCTGATGACCTGCCCCGCTCCGTTGGTGACGATGCGCTGGTAGAAGCCGTCCTTCTTGTCGTAGTTGATCCGCGCACCCGGCTGGATGGTCAGCGCGTCGGTCACCTTCCAGCTCACTTGCCCGAACAGCGCGGCGCTGGTGCTCTTGAGGTACTGGCTGTTGGTGGCGGTGAGGCCGTTGAGCACGCTGGGATCGTTCGCCAGTGCGCCGGTCAGGTTCCAGCGGCTGGCGTCGGCGCCCTGCGATTCCGTCCCTTGCGTATCGATGCGCTGCTTGAAGCCGAACAGGCCGACCACGTAGTCGATCCTGTCGCCTTCGTAGCTGTAGCGGAATTCCTGGCTGTACTGGTCCTGCTGCGAGGGGTTCTGCGATTTGGCGACGATCGAGAGGCCGGTGAAGTCGCGGTCGTTGGCGGGCTGCCATTCCCAGAACCGCCACGCGGTGATCGAGGTCAGCGTGCCAGCGCCCACGTTCCACTTCGCGCGCAGCGAGACGCCGCCGATCTTGTTGCCGGCGTTCAATTCGCTGTCGAGGTCGGTCAGTCGGTCATAGGGATTGCGGCTCGGCACCGCGTAATTGCGCCCCGGGTTGGCCGCGTTCACTGCCGCGACCAGCGCATCGTACTGGCGATTGAGCGCCCGCTGGGTCAGCCCGGTGCGGACGAACACGGTGCCGACGCCCTCGGGATCCTGCTCGCTGTAGTCGCCCGATAGGGTCACGCTGAGGTTGCTGTTCGGCTGCCACAGGAGCTGGCCGCGCAGGCCGAGGTTGTCCTGTTCGTTGATGTAGCGGTCGGTCGTGACGTTGTAATAGACCCCGCGCCGGTGGGTGGCCGCGACCGCGATGCGCGCGGCGAGCGTGCTCGACAGCGGGCCGGAGACGGCCGCCTTGCCCTGCTTCAGCCCGAGGTTGCCGACGGTGAGTTCGGCCCGGCTCTCGAAGTCGAAGGTCGGCTGGTTGGTGGTGATGTTGATCGCGCCGGCGGTTGTGTTCTTGCCGTAGAGCGTGCCTTGCGGGCCGCGCAGCACTTCGACCTGCGCCACGTCGAGGAAGTCGAAGGTCGCCGCGGCGACGCGCGAATTATAGACGTCGTCGACATAGATGCCGACGCCCTGCTCGAACCCGTCACTGGTCAGGCCGAACGGCACGCCGAGCCCGCGGATGTTGACCGAGGTGTTGCGCGGGTTGGAGGTATAGACCTGGAG
>JAEWKG010000279.1 GCA_023386135.1 Pseudomonadota bacterium
CCCGCGGCCCCCCCCCCCCCGCGGGAGACGAGCGCGCACCTGGCCGACGAAATGCGCATGCTGGCGCGCACCGACGTCGTCACGGGGCTCTTCAACCGCGCCGGGCTCAACCACGCCATCTCCGAAAAGCTTCCGGCGCTCGGCCCCGACGAGCAGCTGGCGTTGTTCTGGCTCGACCTCGACCGCTTCAAGGAAGTCAACGACATCCTCGGCCATCCGGTTGGCGACCGGGTGCTGAGCGAAGTCGCCAAGCGCCTGCGCGAGAACGCGCCCGAGGGCGCGACCATGGCCCGGTTCGGCGGCGACGAATTCATCCTGTTCTGCAAGGTCGAGGATCGCCGCGAATGCGAGCGGCTCGCGACCCGGGTGCTGGACAACGTCACCCGACCGATGCGGATCGACGACGAGCGGCTCGAAGTGCCCTGCTCGATGGGCATCGCCATCCTCCCCGAGGACGGCGCCGACGCGGACTCGCTGATGCAGGCGGCCGACCTCGCGCTCTACCACGCCAAGGTCGGCGGCAAGAACCACAGCCGCTTCTTCGAAACCTCGATGAGCCGCAACCTCATGCGCCGGCGCGAGATCGAGGCGGAGCTGCGCGCCGCGATCCAGCGCGACGAGCTGTCGATCTACTTCCAGCCGATAATCGATCTCGAGACCGGACGCATCCGCACGTTCGAGGCGCTGGTACGCTGGTTCCACCCCGAGAAGGGCGAACTGAAGCCCGACGAGTTCATCCCGGTCGCCGAGGAGACCGGCGTCATCGTCACTCTGGGCAACTGGATCACCGCGCAGGCGGCCAAGGCCGCGGTGCACTGGCCCGAGGATGTGACCATCGCGGTCAACCTCTCCCCGTTGCAGATCAAGGCACCGGGCGCGGCACTCGGCATCCTCTCAGCACTTCGCGAGGCGGGGCTTAACCCTGCACGGCTCGAACTCGAGGTCACCGAGCGGCTGTTCCTCGACGACGACCACGCCACCGCGAATTTCATTAACGAGCTGTCGGCTGCGGGCGTCCACTTTGCGCTCGACGACTTCGGAACCGGCTATTCCTCGCTAGGATCGATCAACAAGTTCCCGTTCGGCAAGATCAAAGTCGACCGCAGCTTCGTCTCCGGTCCCAACGTCGGCCGGAAGAGCGCGGCGATCATCCGCGCGGTGGCGGAAATGGGCGCGCAGCTCGATATGGAGATCGTCGCCGAGGGTCTGGAGACAGTCGAGCAGGTTACCGCGGTGCGCGCCTCGGGCTGCACGCTTGGCCAGGGCTACTACTTCAGCCGTGCGGTGCCCGATTACCAGGCGGCAATGCTCCTGGCGGAAGAGCGGGACGCAGGGCGGCTGCGCATCGTCGCTTGACCATTTCTGCAATTGCGAACTATTTGCAAAGATAGTTTGCCCGCCCGGCCCTTTTGCCGGTTGCAATAGCCGCGCGCCAAGCTTAGGTCCGCCTCGAATTCGGGCCGCCCCCGCCCGCGGGACGGGGTTGCACGCCTTCACGGCCGTTCCCGCGCGACGGAAGGATCAGTTCCTAGATGGCCCAGTCCCAAGCACGCAAGAAGATCGCGCTCGTCGGCGCCGGGATGATCGGGGGCACCCTCGCCCACCTCGCCGCGAAAAAAGAGCTGGGCGACATCGTCCTGTTCGACATCGCCGAGGGCATTCCGCAGGGCAAGGCGCTCGACCTGTCGCAGTGCGGCCCGATCGAGGGCTTCGACGCGAAGATCACCGGCACCAACGACTATGCCGACCTGGCCGGATCGGACGTGGTGATCGTGACCGCCGGCGTGCCGCGCAAGCCGGGCATGAGCCGCGACGACCTCCTCGGCATCAACCTCAAGGTAATGAAGGCGGTCGGCGAAGGCATCAAGGCCAACTGCCCCGATGCGTTCGTGATCTGCATTACCAATCCGCTCGACGCGATGGTCTGGGCGCTGCGCGAATTCTCCGGCCTGCCGCACAACAAGGTCGTCGGCATGGCCGGCGTGCTCGACAGCGCGCGCTTTGCGACCTTCCTCGCGTGGGAATTCGGCGTGTCGGTCAAGGACGTGAACGCTTTCGTGCTCGGCGGCCACGGCGACACGATGGTGCCCGTCACCAGCTACACCACCATCAGCGGCATCCCGGTCGACGACCTCGTCGCGATGGGCAAGTCGTCGAAAGCCAAGATGGACGAGATCGTCAAACGCACCCGCGGCGGTGGCGGCGAGATCGTCGGCCTGCTCAAGACGGGCAGCGCCTACTACGCGCCCGCCACCAGCGCGATCGCGATGGCCGAAGCCTACCTCGGCGACCAGAAGCGCATCCTGCCGGTCGCGGCCTACGTCGACGGCAAGTACGGCCTCAATGGCCTCTACGTCGGCGTCCCGGCGGTGATTGGTGCCAACGGCATCGAGGAAGTCGTCGAAATCAAGCTCAACGACGAGGAAAAGGCCAACCTCAAGACTTCGACCGACGCGGTCGAGGAACTGCTGGTGGCGTGCAAGAACCTCGACGGAGACCTCGCGTGAGCATTCTCGTCGATCGTAACACCAAGGTCATCACGCAAGGGATGACCGGCGACACCGGCACCTTCCACACCCAGCAGGCGCTCGACTACGGCACCCAGATGGTCGCCGGCGTCACGCCGGGCAAAGGCGGGACCACGCACATCGGACTTCCGGTGTACGACACGGTGATCGAAGCCAAGAAAGCGACCGGCGCGACTGCGAGCTGCATCTACGTTCCGCCGCCGTTCGCTGCGGACTCGATCCTCGAGGCGATCGACGCCGAGGTGGAGCTGATCGTTTGCATTACCGAGGGCATTCCGGTGCTCGACATGGTGCGGGTAAAGCGTGCGCTGAGCGGCAGCAAGTCGCGGTTGATCGGCCCCAACTGCCCCGGCGTGCTCACCCCCGGCGAGTGCAAGATCGGCATCATGCCGGGCTCGATCTTCAAGAAGGGCTCGGTCGGCGTGGTCAGCCGTTCGGGCACGCTGCCCTACGAGGCGGTGCTCCAGACGACGATGGTCGGCCTCGGCCAGACCACCGCGGTCGGCATCGGCGGCGATCCGGTCAACGGGACCAACTTCATCGACGTGCTCGAGCTGTTCCTCAAGGACGACGAGACCAAGTCGATCATCATGATCGGCGAAATCGGCGGTAGCGCGGAAGAAGAAGCCGCGCAGTTCCTGGCCGACGAGGCCAAGCGCGGGTGGAAGAAGCCGGTGGTCGGCTTCATCGCCGGACGCACCGCGCCTCCAGGCCGCCGCATGGGCCATGCCGGCGCGATCGTCTCGGGTGGCAAGGGCGGCGCCGAAGACAAGATCGCGGCGATGGAAGCGGCCGGGATCACGGTCTCACCCTCCCCGGCAGAACTCGGCACCACGCTCGATGCATTGCTGAAGGAACTCGCCTGAGCTGAGGTCCGGCGCGTCTCCTCCCCGGGAGCGTCGGACAGGCTGGCGCATTACCTCACCAAGGTAGGCAGACCCGATGGGTAACGAAGCACACGATTTCCTCCCCGACGATCCGCAGCCCGGACCGTCCTGGGCCAACGCGCGCTGGCCGCTGGTCGGCGGCGAGAGCGAGGACGAGCTCACTCAGGCGCTCGATCCGACCGCGATGACGCTGGCGGTCAAGGCAGCGGCGGCGAAGGCCGGTAAGGCGATGGATGCGGCCTCAATCGAGCAGGCCGCCGGGGATTCGATCCGCGCGATGATGCTCGTTCGGACCTACCGCGTGCGCGGGCACCTGGCGTCGGAGCTCGACCCGCTCGGTCTCAGCCATCGCGAACTGCCCGCCGACCTGACGCTTGAGTACCACGGCTTCACCGGCCCCGCGCTGGAACGGCCGATCTATGTCGGCGGCACGCTCGGTCTCGGATGGACCACGATCTCGGAGCTCGTGCGCATCCTGCGCAAGAACTACTGCGGCCACGTCGGCTTCGAGTACATGCACATCGCGGATGTGGAGGAGCGGCGCTTCATTCAGGACCGCATCGAGGGTCCGGACAAGGTCATCACCTTCACCCCCGAAGGCAAGCGCGCGATCCTCTCCGCCGTCATCCGCGGCGAGCAGTACGAGGCGTTCCTCGGCAAGAAGTACGTCGGCACCAAGCGCTTTGGGCTCGACGGCGGCGAGGCGATGATCCCCGCGCTCGAAGGCGTGATCAAGTACGGCGGCGCGCTCGGCGTGCGCGAAATCGTCTACGGCATGGCCCACCGCGGCCGGCTCAACGTCCTCGCGAACGTGATGGCCAAGCCCTACCGCGTGATCTTCCACGAGTTCTCGGGCGGCAGCGCCAATCCCGAAGATGTCGGCGGCTCGGGCGACGTCAAGTACCACCTCGGCACCAGCACCGACCGCGAGTTCGACGGCATCAAGGTGCACATGAGCCTGGTCCCCAACCCCAGCCACCTCGAGGCGGCGGACCCGGTGGTGCTGGGCAAGACCCGCGCGCAGCAGGCGGTGCGCGGCGACCTCGACAAGCACGAGCAGGTGCTGCCGGTGCTGATCCACGGCGACGCGGCGTTCGCGGGCCAGGGCATCGTGTGGGAATGCTTCGGCTTCTCCGGCGTGCGCGGTTACAATGTCGGCGGCTGCATCCACTTCGTGATCAACAACCAGATCGGTTTCACCACCAGCCCCCAATTCGCGCGCTCCTCGCCTTACCCCTCGGACGTCGCCAAGGGCGTCCAGGCGCCGATCCTCCACGTCAACGGCGACGATCCCGAAGCGGTGACCTTCGCCTGCAAGCTGGCGATCGAGTTCCGCCAGCAGTTCAAGCGCGACATCGTCATCGACATGTGGTGCTACCGCCGCTTCGGCCACAACGAAGGCGACGAGCCGAGCTTCACCCAGCCGCTGATGTATGCCGCGATCAAGCAGCACCCCAAGGTGAGCGTGCTCTACGACACCCGCTTGCAGCGCGAAGGCGTGACCAAGCCGGGCGACGCCGACGCAATGGCGGCCGAGTTCAACGTGCACCTCGACGCGGAATTCGCCGGTGCGGCCGACTACCGCGCCAACGAAGCCGACTGGTTCGGCGGTCGCTGGGCCGGCCTCAGCAAGCCGGCCGAGGACGAGGAAGCGCGCCGCAACGTCGACACCGCGATCCCCAAGAAGCTGTTCGACAGCCTCGGCCGCACGCTGACCACCGTCCCCGAGGGCCTGACCATCCACAAGACGCTCGGCCGCGTGCTCGACGCCAAGCGCGAGATGTTCGTGAGCGGCGAAGGGTTCGACTGGGCGACCGCCGAAGCGCTCGCGTTCGGCAGCCTCGTGACCGAGGGCTACGGCGTGCGCCTTTCCGGTCAGGACTCCGGGCGCGGCACCTTCAGCCAGCGCCACGCGGTGTGGATCGACCAGCAGGACGAACACAAGTACATTCCGCTGTGCCAGCTGCCGCACGGCAAGTTCGAAGTTTATGACAGCCCGCTGTCCGAATACGGCGTGCTCGGCTTCGAGTACGGCTTCGCGATGGCCGACCCCAAATCGCTGGTGCTGTGGGAAGCGCAATTCGGCGACTTCGCCAACGGCGCGCAGATCATCATCGACCAGTTCATCGCGGCGGGCGAGGCCAAGTGGCTGCGCGCCAACGGCCTCGTGTTGCTGCTGCCGCACGGATACGAAGGCCAGGGACCCGAGCACTCGAGCGCGCGGCTCGAGCGTTTCCTGCAGCTCTGCGCGGACGACAATCTGCAGGTGTGCAACATCACCTCGCCGGCGAACTACTTCCATGTCCTGCGCCGGCAGATGCTGCGGCCGTTCCGCAAGCCGCTCATCATCATGACGCCGAAGTCGCTGCTGCGGCACCCGATGGCCAAGAGCAGCGCCGACGAGTTCATTTCGGCGAGCCACTTCAAGCGCATCCTCTCCGACCGGATGGAGATCGCGGACGACAAGGTCCGCCGGCTGGTGCTGTGTAGCGGCAAGGTCGCTTACGACCTGATGGCCAAGCGCGAGGAAGCGGGTGTCGACAACGTGTCGATCGTGCGGATCGAGCAGCTCTATCCTTTCCCCAGCGAGCCCCTCACCATGCGGCTGGAGCGGATGACCGGCCTTGAGGAAGTGGTCTGGTGCCAGGAAGAGCCGAAGAACAACGGCGCGTGGTTCTTCGTCGAAAGCAAGATCGAAGAAGCGCTCGCTGCCGCCGGACACAAGGGAATGCGTCCGCGCTATGCAGGCCGCGATGCCGCCGCCTCGCCGGCAACTGGGTTCGCGAAGCGGCACGAGCTTCAGCAGGCTCGCCTCGTTGCCAGTGCGTTGGGGACCGAGGCCACCGAGAAGCCCAAGCCCAAGTCCGCCGCCGCCAAGAAACTCGCCTGAGGATATCGCATGTCGAAGGAAGTCAAAGTCCCCACGCTGGGTGAATCGGTCACCGAAGCGACGATCGGCGAATGGCTCAAGCAGCCCGGCGACCCGGTGAAGGTCGACGAGCCGATCGCCAGCCTCGAAACCGACAAGGTCGCGGTCGAGGTGCCGAGCCCGGTCGCGGGCGTGATGGGCGCGCACGCGGTCGAAGTCGGCGCCACGGTCGAGGTCGGCGCGGTGATCGCGACGATCGAGGACGATGTGGCGCCGGGTGAGACGACCCAGGTGACGCCGCGCGAGGAAGCGCAGCCGGCCGAGCAGGCTGCTCCTGCGCCCGCGCCGACGCCTGCTTCGGCACCCGCGCCTGCTCCCTCAACCCCGCGCGCGGATGACAATACGCTTGAAGATGCAGCCCCCGCACAGGCCAAGCTGCACGATCCCGAAGCGACACAAACGCTGTCGCCGGCCGTACGCCGCGCGGTGCTGGAGCACGGTGTCGATCCGACGCAGATCAAGGGCAGCGGCAAGGATGGTCGGCTGACCAAGGAAGACGTGCTGGCGGCGGCCGCCTCGAAAGGCCCTTCGACAAGCTCAGGGCGAGCGGATGTTGTCGATGCCGCCTCCCCCGCTCATGCTGAGCCTGTCGGAAGCGAAGCTGACCCGAAGGGTCAACCACCAGTGGGCGAACGGCGCGAGGAGCGGGTCAAGATGACCCGCATGCGCCAGACGATCGCCAAGCGGCTCAAGAGCGCTCAGGAGACCGCGGCGCTCCTCACCACCTTCAACGACGTCGACATGACCGCGGTCATGGAAGCGCGCGAGAAGTTCAAGGACACCTTCGCCAAGAAGCACGACATCAAGCTCGGCTTCATGAGCTTCTTCGCCAAGGCGGCGTGCCTGGCGCTGAAGGACATCCCGAGCGTCAACGCGCAGATCGACGGCGATGAGATTGTTTACTTCGACTACGTCGACATCTCGGTCGCGGTCAGCGCGCCGAACGGGCTGGTGGTGCCGGTTGTGCGCGATGCGGACAGCAAGTCGTTCGCCCAGATCGAGAAGGACATCGCCGACTTCGGCAAGCGCGCCAAGGATGGCACGCTGACGATGGACGACATGAAGGGCGGCACCTTCACCATCTCCAATGGCGGCGTGTTCGGCGGGCTGATGAGCACGCCGATCATCAACCCGCCGCAGAGCGCGGTGCTCGGCCTTCACCGGATCGAGGATCGCCCAGTCGTGCGCGACGGCGAGATTGTCATCCGCCCGATGATGTACATCGCACTGTCCTACGATCACCGCCTGATCGACGGCCGCGAGGCGGTGACTGCACTGAAGACGATCAAGGAGGCGATTGAGGATCCGATGCGGATGCTGATCGATCTCTAGCCGTCACCCCAGCGAAAGCTGGGGTCGCGTGCAGTGAAGCGAGACCTAGAGGCCAGCGATCCCAGCATTCGCTGGGATGACGGAGTAAAGAATGGCTGAACAGACCTACTACTACGACGTCCTCGTCATCGGCGCCGGCCCCGGCGGCTATGTCGCCGCGATCCGCGCCGCGCAGCTGGGGCTCAAGACCGCGTGCGCGGAAAGTCGCGAAACGCTGGGCGGAACCTGCCTGAACGTCGGTTGCATCCCCTCTAAAGCGATGCTGCACGCCAGCGAGTACTTCGATGCCGCCGCCAACGGCACGATGGCCAAGATGGGCATCGTGGTCGAGCCCAAGCTCGATCTCGAAACCATGCATGCGCAACGGCGCGACGCGGTCAAGCAGCTCACGGGCGGGATCGAGTTCCTGTTCAAGAAGAACAAGGTCGACTGGAAGAAGGGCCTCGCGACCTTCGTCGATCCGCATACCGTGACTGTCGGCGGCGAGACCGTGACCGCGAAGAACGTAATCATCGCCACCGGCTCCTCGGTCACGCCGCTCAAAGGCGTCGAGGTCGATAACGCCAAGCAGGTGGTGGTCGACAGCACCGGCGCGCTCGAACTGGCCAGCGTGCCGAAGCGCATGGTGGTGATCGGCGGCGGGGTGATCGGGCTGGAGCTCGGCTCGGTCTGGCGGCGCCTTGGCGCCGAGGTGACGGTGGTCGAGTTCCTCGACCAGCTCCTCCCCGGCATGGACATGGACATCCGCAAGGAAGCCGCGAAGATCTTCAAGAAGCAGGGCGTGAAGCTCATGCTCTCGACCAAGGTCACCGGCTGCACGGTCAAAGGCAAGAACGCCACGCTGACCGTCGAGCCCGCCGCGGGCGGCGAGGCGCAGACGCTGGAAGCCGACTGCGTGCTGGTGTCGATCGGCCGGCGGCCGAACACCGATGGTCTCGGCCTCGACAAGATCGGGCTGGAGCTGAACCAGCGCGGGCAGATCGAGACCGATCACGACTTCCGCACCAAGGTCGACGGCGTATGGGCGATCGGCGACGTGATCCCCGGCCCGATGCTGGCGCACAAGGCCGAGGACGAAGGCATCGCCTGCGCCGAGAACATTGCCGGCCAGACTGGCATCGTGAACCACGCGGTGATCCCGGGCGTGGTCTACACCTGGCCCGAGATCGCCGGAGTCGGTCTCACCGAAGAGCAGGCGAAGGAGAAGGGGGAGATCAAGATCGGCAAGTTCCCGATGCTCGCCAACAGCCGTGCCAAGACCAACCACGAGCCCGACGGCTTCGTGAAGGTCATCGCCGATGCCGCCACCGACCGCGTGCTCGGCGTGTGGTGCATCGCCAGCGTCGCCGGCACGATGATCGCCGAGGCCGCGCAGGCGATGGAGTTCGGCGCGACCAGCGAGGACATCGCCTACACCTGCCACGCGCACCCGACGCACTCCGAAGCGATCAAGGAAGCGGCGATGGCGGTCCAGGGCAAGCCGATCCACATCTGAGGCTGCCCGGCAAACCTGCGGGCGGGCCAGGTTCCGGCTTTCCTACAGAGCCCCGAGGCGCCTAGATGGGCGTCATGTTTTTCGTCGCCCGCTCCGCGCTACCCGCCTGTTCGATCACCCCTTGCGGCAGGCCGGTTTCTGGCGTCAGAACACCGTGACAAGTGTGACAGGCGTCAGCTTTCCGCTGTCGTTCCTGAACGATCTGAGGGAGAATCTGCCCATGCCGCGATTGAGCTTGACCGACGAACCCGGTGCCATCGAACTCGCGGCGCAAATCCGCGCCGGCGCACTCTCGCCGCTTGAAGCCCTAGACGCCGCCATCGCGCGGATCGAGGCGCTCGACGGGCCGCTGAACGCGGTCGTAGTGCGCGATTTCGACCGCGCGCGCGATGCGGCGAAGGCGATGGACGGTGCCGATCACGAGGACCGGCCGCTGTTCGGGGTGCCGATGACGGTGAAGGAAAGCTTCAACGTCGCCGGGCTGCCGACGACTTTCGGACACCTGCAGTTCAAGGACTACGTCGTGAACAGCGACGCCCGCGTGGTCGAGCTGCTCAAGGACGCGGGCGCGATTATCCTCGGCAAGACCAACGTGCCGCCCGATCTCGCGGACCTGCAGAGCAACAATCCGGTGTACGGGCGGACCAACAACCCGTTCGACAATTCGCGCGTTTCGGGCGGGTCGTCGGGCGGCTCGGCGGTGGCGGTGGCGAGCGGAATGGTGCCCGCCGAGTACGGCAGCGACATCGGCAGCTCGATCCGAAACCCCGCGCACTTCAATGGCATCTATGGCCACAAGACCACCTTCGGCCTCGTCAGCCGGCGCGGTCATGCGCATCCGATGGCGGGTGGGCGCGAGGTCCATGACGGGCCGCTCTCGGTGGTGGGCCCGTTGGCACGTTCGGCAGAGGATTTGGCGCTGTTGCTGGAAGTGACGGCAGAGAAGCCCATGCTTCGGCGCGAGAAACGGGTGCACGAGATTCGCTTCCTCGCAGTGCTCGATCACCCGGTGAGCGAGATCGACGCCAGCGTTCGTGATCCGATCGAAGCAGCGATCGGGGCGATCGAACACACCGGCGGCAAAGTCGCGCGCAGCAGCGAGCTGCTGCCCGACCTCGCCGAGCAGCATGCCAATTACATGCGCCTGCTCAACGCCGCGATGGCGCGCGGGCGGCCGGGGCCCGACGGCCAGTCGATCAGCCTCGCCGACTACTACCTGCTGCTCGATACCCAGGCGCGCAATCGCTACGCATGGGCGGACCTGTTCGAAGAGTTCGACTTCGTCCTCGCGCCGCCGCTGCCATTCGTCGCTTACGAGCACGACGACACCCCGATCCGCGACCGGCGGATCAACATCAACGGCAAAGACAGCGCCTTCGCCGACGCACTCGCCTGGGCTGGCCTTGCGACGTTCCCCAACCTCCCCTCGACGGTGGTGCCAGTCGGCGAGAGTGACGGCCTGCCGTGCGGGATGCAGGTGATGGGCGCCGAGTGGAGCGACCTCGACTGCATCGCTGCCGCGGGCGCGATCGGGGGGCTGCTCGGCGGGTGAGCCTGACGCCCGCCGTTCTCCCGCCCGCGCTCGACCTCGCCGGCGTCGCGGTGTTCGCGCTGACGGGCGCGCTGCTGGCGGCGCGGCTGCGGCAGACGTTCGTGACGATGGCCTTTTTCGCGCTGATCACCGGGGTTGGCGGCGGGTCCTTGCGTGACATGCTCCTCGGCGCGCCGGCGTTCTGGCTGCACGATCCGTGGGTCGCGCCGGTCATCTTCGCGACCGCGCTGATCGCGTGGTTCACCCCGCGCCGCTGGTGGGAGGGCGAGCTCCTCGAATGGGCGGACGCCGCGGGATTGGCCGCGTTCTCGGTGCTCGGGACCGCCAAGGCGCTCGCCTATGGCGTCGCGCCAGTGCCGGCCGCGGTACTGGGAGTGGTGACAGGCTGTGCTGGGGGCGTCGCGCGCGACGTGATCGCGGGCGAGCCCTCGATCATCATGCGCCCGGAACTCTACGTGACTGCGGCGGCGCTGGCCGCCGTGCTCACCGTTGGCGGCTCCTTGTTAAACCTACCCGACGCCATCACCTGGGGCGCGGCGTGGATCGCGGGCTTCGCCCTGCGCGGAACAGCCATCCACTTCCACCTCGCCCTCCCCGCCTATCGCGAAGAGGGCGAGCCGTAGGCGTCAGGTGCCGGGCGTTTCGGCCATGTCGTAACGGCCGTCATCGTCGTCGCCATCCACCGGACCGCCGGGATACGCCGGAGCCGTGCTGCCGTCCTGCGACTGGCGCGCGGCGGCATAGCGGTCGTCCCACTGGCGATCTTCGACCGCGCCGATGCGGCCGTTGTCGAGGCCCTGGACCTGCCCGTCGTTGCCGACCGAGCAATCGAAGGCTGCGCCGCCCTGCCGGCGTCCGGCGACGTGCCAGCCGTTGTCGGTCCGCTCGACGGTATCGATCGTGTCGATCGCGCCACTGCGCTCCACTTCGCGCGCGCAAGCATCGACCGCGCGGTCGATTCCGCGGCTGTCGTCATAGCGGGGATCGGTGGGGCTGGCGCGATAGTCGTACGGCCGGTCCGGATAGGGATAGCCCTGAGTCCGCGCACGGTCGCGCTGACTCTGCTTGCTGACCGCACTGGCGAGCGCGGCGAGCACGCCGACCACAGCGACGCCAGCAACGACATCACCCGCGTCGACGCCGTCGTGATGACGCCAGCGGCGGTGGTCGTCGGCGTTGACGGCGTTGGTGCCGAGCACCGACGGCTGTGCGTAACCGACAGGCGTGCCGGCGCGCGGCAGCTCGGCAGCCATCAGCGGGGTCGCAACCATCGAAGCGGTGGCCGCAAGCGCGGCGGCAGAAGCGAAACGGAAGATCATGACCTGCAATCCCTCAAACACAGATCACGCGGCACAGGCGCCGTATGATGCTGAAATGAATGGGCGGTCCAGGCTTGCAACAGCCTGAACCGCCCTACGTTTGCTCAAAGAGCGCGCCTCAGCTTACCAGCCGCGGCCGTAGTTGCCGCGCAGTCCGCTGTAGTCGAGGTCGACGACCCGGCCGTACTGGACGTCGCAAGAGAACTTGCCCTGATCGTAGTTCCGGCCGGCGTAGCGGTAGTTGTAGTCACGGCCCCAGCCGCCGCCACGCTCGTTCACCACGACGGTGCCCTTGACGCGGTAGCCGTATCGGTTGCGGTCGACGCTACGGATGTCGGTCACCCGGGCGCCGTAGGCTCCGCGCTGCGCGGCATAGACGCACTGCTCGACCGCCTGGCGGGGATTGCCCGAGTTGTAGTTGTAACCGTAACGGTCGCCGTAGCGGCTGTCGTAGCGGTCGCCGTAGTACGGGCCACCGTAGGTGCCGTTGTAGCCGCGATCGTTGCCGATCGAGCTTGCGACCGCGGCGATGCCGCCGATCACCAGCGCACCGGCAATGATGTCGCCCGCATCGACGCCGTCATGGTGACGGTCGCGCGCGGCTGCGGGAGTGGCCGACAGAGCCATCGCGCCAGCCGCGACGGTTCCGACGAGGGCTTTGGAAATGGTCTTCATGGCTCACCTCACGTCATGGGCGAAGAGCCTTTTCTCCGCCTTGTGCCAGCGTTCTAGGCGATTCGCTGTGAGACGAGCCTGAATTGGGGTGACAGCCACCGTTCATTTTAGGCGGCAGGAAACTGAACGACACGGCTCCCAAGAAAAAGGGCCGGAGGTTTCCCCCCGGCCCCGTCGTGTTCGTTGTAGGTGCGCTTACGCCGCTTCGAGCTCGTCGGCGTTCATCACCGGACCCGAGTCCTGGCCCTTGGCCGCAACGTCGCGGTCGACCAGCTCGATCACCGCCATCGGCGCCGCGTCACCGGCGCGCAGGCCGGCCTTGATCACGCGGGTGTAGCCGCCCTCACGGCCGGCGTAACGCTCAGCGAGAACGTCGAACAGCTTCTTGAGCTGCGTCTCGTCGCCGAGACGGCTCAACGCCAGGCGGCGGTTCGACAGGCCACCACGCTTGGCGAGCGTGATCAGCTTCTCGACGTAGGGCCGCAGCTCCTTCGCCTTGGGGGCGGTGGTCATGATCTGCTCGTGCTTGACGAGAGCCGTGGCGAGATTGCGCAGCAGCGCGGCGCGGTGGCCGCTCTTGCGCTGCAGCTTACGGCCCGAATGTCCGTGACGCATGTTCAGTACTCCGTTCGTAGGGGGCCCGTGTCAGGTAACCCGATGCAGGCCGGAAGAAAGGGGTCCGGCCCAAGCCCCGAGAGTCGATCAGCCGAGCAATTCCTGCTCGAGCTTCTTCGCCATTTCCTCGATGTTCTCG
>JAEWKG010000124.1 GCA_023386135.1 Pseudomonadota bacterium
CGATTTGTCCGAGGTGCGTCTTCATGCCAATCGCCGCGATTGCGGTGACCAGGAACCAGCGCGAGGCCTCGACTCCGACTTGGGTCACGACATGCGGAAGCGAGATGGTGCTGTTGAGCGCAACCAGCCCCGCAAAGGCGACTGCGAACCACGGAATGGGTGCGGGCCCTCCCGAGCCTTCGCTTTGCTGGCGCCGCGTGATCAACCCGGCAACAGCCAGCACGGGTAGCAGCATTGCAACGCGAACCAGCTTCACGATCATGCCAACGTCGCCCGCTTCGGGAGAAATCGCATAGCCAGCGCCGGCCACCTGCGCGACATCGTGGATCGTCGCGCCGATGAAGATGCCGGCCTGATGATCGGTGAGGCCGAACGCCCTTGTCACGACCGGATAGGCGATCATCGCGAAGGTCGAGAAGATTGAGACTCCGACCACGGTGAAGAGCGTGGCTTGCTCCTTCTTCGGATGCGCTGGCAATACCGCCGAGAGTGCGAGCGCCGCGGACGCGCCGCAGATCGCTGTGGCCCCTCCCGACAGAAACCCGAACAGCGGATTGAAACCCCATGCCCGCGCCGCGAGCACCGAAACTCCGATTGTGATAAACACTGCGGCGACCACCATCGCGAGTGGCTCCCATCCGATCGCGGCGACTTGCTCCCAAGCGATCCGCAGGCCCAGCAGCGCCACGCCCCAACGCAGCAGCGGCTTGGCCGCAAACTCAATGCCGACTGCAGCCTTTTCGTTTTCGGTGACGAAGTTGAGCGCCATGCCGAGCAGCAAGGCGTAGAGCATCACGGGCGCTGAATAGTGTTCCGACAGGAAGGTCGCCGCGCCGGCGACGACGAAGCTCAGGCCCAGGCCCGGCGAAATGGCGCGAAGTTTGTTCATCACCCTACTGCACTACCTCTACAGCGACGCGCGCGAAGTCGCGTCCATAACTGCGGCGTGAAACCGCAAAGGCGAGCGCGGCCAGCGTCGCCGGGACAGGAAGGATCCGCAATGCGCCAATAAGGTCGATATGGTCGGCCAGCCAGCCGGTAACGGTCGGCCCTGGAGCGAGCCCGAGGATGTTGTTCGCGAGCGTCAGAGTGGCGAACGCCGTCCCGTGAATGGCCACCGGCGTGAGATTGGCCACCATCGCCCCCGTCGGGCCGGTCGATGCCGCGCACAGGAATGCCCCGAACCCGAGCAGTACAAGCTGCAGGGGTCCAGGCGGAAGCAAGAATGCCAGGCCAAGCGTGCCGGCACACCCGAGGCTGAAGGCAAGCCCGAGCGAAGGAGCGACATCGCCGCGCCGCCGTGAATACCGATCCGTTGCGACGCCGCACAAGACCATGCCCAGCCCAGCCAAGGCCAGGTACAACGCGGAGAAGCTCGCCGCTGCGGCCACCTGCATGCCGTAGTACCGGTTGAAAAAGCTCGGCAGCCATGCGGGCAGTGCCCCCGCGACCCAGTATTGCAGACCGCTGGCCAGATAGGCGCATACAAGACTGCGGCTGGCGAACACGCTGCGCACCGGCGGTCGGGACGCGTCCGATCGTGCGTCCACCCCCCCGAGAGCGTCGATCTTCCGCTGGCGAACAGCGAGCGGATAGATCACAGCGAGTGTCAGTCCGGCCAGCGCTATGATGGCGAAGGCTGCACGCCAGCCGTGCGCATCGGCGACCCACCCGCCGATGCCGACGCCCAGCACCTGGCCCGCGACTCCCCCGGCAATAAAGGCGGAGGCCAGCGTCGCTCGCATGGCGGCGGGGAAAACGCTTAGCACGACTGCGATGCCGACGCTGCCGTAGGCCGCCTCGCCAACACCGACCAGTAACCGTCCAATGAACATTTCCTCGTAACTGCGCGCAACCGCGCACAGCAGCGTCGCCAGGCTCCACAGCACCGCCATCAGGGTCAGGCTGCGGATGCGGCCCCAGCGGTCGGCCACCAGCGACAGCGGAAAGGTGAGCAGCCCGACCATCAGCGCCACGATCCCCGACAGCGCACCCAGCTGTCCGTCAGTCAGTGCCCATTCGCTCTTGAGCAGCGGAAACACGGCATTGAGCACCTGCCGCGCCATGTAGTCGGAAATCAGCAGGCCGAAGCTGAGCGCGAAAACCACCCACCCATAGGCAGTGGCCTTCGTCGCCCCTCCGGCCTGCTGATCCGCAGCGTGCATCAGGCCGCGAGCAGCGGCGCGGAACGCGCATTGGCGACGCCGAAGTCGCGATTGCGGTTAGGTAGCCAGCCGTTCTCCCGGAGAGTTTCGTCGACGCTCGAATAGAATGTGCCGATCTTGTAGATCCGCCGGGCTTCCTGCGCCGACGCGATCGGCCGGTAGAGCTCTTCGGAAATCCGCACGAGCTTCTCGATCTGCTGGACCGATGTCGCCCGCTCGCCCTTGCGGCCCCACAGGTTGTCTTCCTGGCCGACGCGGGCGTGGAAGCCCATCGCGATGCCCATGGTGCACAGCGGATACACGCTGCGCATGAGGCCCTCCACGGTGAACACTGCGTTCTGCGGCATACGATTGACGAATTCCATCAAGTTGCGGGGGTTGGGTCCGTCGTGGCCTCCGCCGATCGCGACCCAGTTGAGCACCAGCGGGCCCATGTAGTGGCCGCTGCGGACCAGTCGCTCGACCGTTTCGAGATCACGCGCGCAGCCGACCATGAAATGGGTCTGGATGCCGGCCGCGGTCAGCCGCTTCATGTGCTCTTTCATGAACTTCGGGCCGGCCTCGTAATACATCTCGGTATAGGCGTCGGCGTAGTTGGTCTCGCCCATCGAGGTGCCGGCGCAATCGTCTTCGGTGATCAGCTCCATCACGTTCATCTGGTTGGTGTTGACCGCCAGCGTGACCTGATCCGGGCGCGGATTGAGATCGGCCAGCATATGGCGCGTGTCGTCGCTCAACCACAGTGCCGCCTCGCCCTCGTCCTTGGGCGCGAAGCTGATCGATCCGCCGACCTGGAGGATCATGCCGGGGACCGCTGTGCGGAGCCGGTCGAGCATCTCGTTGAAGCGGTCGAGATTCTTGGAACCCTGTCCGTCGGGCTCGCGAACGTGGACGTGCAGTACCGTTGCACCGGCGTTGTAGCAGTCGACCGCCTTCTGCACCTGGTCGGCGTAGCTCAGCGGGATGTCATCGCTGTCGCGCGGAAAGAAGCTCGGCGCATAGGGCGCAACCTGGATGACCAGCGGATCCTGTGTTTCGGGCAGCAGGCTATCGTCAAAGAACTGCATGTTAGGTCTCCTTCGTGGGGGGAAAGGGCATGCCCCGTTTGATCATTTCCTCTGCGAGCATAGGGGCGCCGAGCGCGACCGAATGGATGCCCAGCACCGCGACGGCCTGGAGCACCGAAAGGATTTCCTGCGGCGTGGCGCCGAGGTCGAGCGCATGAGCGATGTGACGCCGCGTTCCGGGCGCATACATGTGCGTACAAGCGGCATCGACGGCGATGGCGATGAATTCGATCGTCTTGGGATCGAGCACGTTGCGCTGCCAGGCCGAAGTGCCCATGCGGAGGAAGTCCTCCATCCATGCCGCGTCAAGCGCGGCGGCTTCGTCCCACGCGGCATTCCAGCTTCCGGCGGCGCGCATGGCATCGATGATTGGAGATTCGGACATGTCAAAACGGCCGATCGCCGATGATTCCGGCGCGCTCCATCCGGCGCACGCAGGGCGGATAATCCATAACCGCGTAGTGCTGGACGCAGCGGTTGTCCCAGATGGCGACATCGCCGGCCTGCCAGCGCCAGCGGACCTGGTATTCAGGGATAGCAGCGCGGCCGATCAGATAACTCAACAGGTTCGCGCCGCCAGGAGCGAAGTCCTGGCCGTAACGCACGTTCTCTGACGTGTGGAAATTGGTGAAGTGAGTAGTGAATCCGTTGACGAACAGAACCTTCTCGCCGGTCTCAGGATGAGTCCGGACGACCGGATGCTCGGCGTCGGGATACTGCGCCTTGAGCGCGTGACGCTTGTCTTCCGGCATCCGCGCGCCAAAGCTCGCCTCGATACTATGGCGCGCCTTGAGCGGCGCGATCGTAGCCTTCACATGAGCGGGCAGATCTTCGTAGGCGCGGGCCATGTTGGCCCACATCGTATCTCCGCCGACCGGCGGGCACTCGACGCAGCGCAGCACCGCCCCCATCTGCGGCGCCTCACGCCAGGTTGTGTCGGCGTGCCACGAATTCTCGTAGTAATCGGGCGGCGAGCTCTCGTCCTTGTAGATGCGCACGAGGCCAGGATTTTCGGGATCGCTGCCGACGACCGGGTGATCCTCGAGATCGCCGAAGCGGCTGGCGAACGCGACGTGATCGGCGCGAGTGATATCCTGCCCGCGCAGGAACAGCACCTTGTGCTTCAGAAGCTCGGTGCGGACCGCGCCGAACAACGTGGCATCATGTGCGGCATCGGCCAGACTGACGCCCTTCAGCTCCGCCCCGATATGGCAGGTGAGCGGTTCGGCCCTCACAGCACGAACACCGACGAGCCGACGGTCTTGCCGGCCTCCAGATCGCGGTGCGCCGCAACGCAATCTTCCAGTGCATAGCGCTGCCCGATCTCGACCTTGACCCGGCCCGCCGCCAGGTGACCGAACCAGAACTCGGCGAGCTCGGCGCGCTCGGCGGGATCGGCGAAGTAATCTGCAAACGCAGGCCGGGTAAAATAGACCGAACCTTGGAGAACCAGCTGCATTGCGTCGATCGGTGGGAACGGCCCCGAGGCGGTGCCGCATCCGACCAGCACGCCCCGTCGCCGGAGCGACTTGAGCGACCCTTCGAAGGTATCCTTGCCGACCGAATCGAAAACGGTCTGCACGCCCTCACCGCCGGTCAATTCGCGGACGCGGGTGGCGACGTCCTCGCGCCGGTAAAAAACAATCTCGTCGCAGCCCATTGCGCGGGCCTTGGCGGCCTTTTCCTCGCTCGAGACGGTTCCAATCACGCGCAGATCGAGCAGCTTCGCCAGTTGCACGGCGAGCAGCCCCACGCCGCCAGCCGCGGCATGGAGCAGGATTGTGTCGCCGGGCTTCAGGCGGGGATCGGTACGCAGCAACCAGTAGGTCGCCGACAGTCCGCGCATCGTTGAACCCGCAGCAGTTTCGAATGAAACGCCCTCAGGAATTTTGAACAGCGAAGCCGCCGGCATGACCCGTTCGGTGCTGTAGGCCCCGAGCGGGCTCCCGTTGTAGCAAACTCGGTCGCCGACATCGACGTGAGTCACGCCATTGCCGACCGCCTCCACGATCCCGGCACCTTCGACACCGATGCCATTCGGCAGCGTTGCGGGATAATATCCGGCCCGGAAGTACGTGTCGGCGAAATTGCAGCCGACAGCGACGTGCCGCAGCCGGACTTCGCCCGCGGCCGGCTCACCCACGTCCACGTCCTCGACACGCAGTACCTCGGGCCCTCCGGCCTCGTAAAAACGAACTGCCTTCGCCATTCTCTCTCTCCAGTGGTGCTATGGGATAGCGAGCGAGCGGCTTGCTCTTTTCACAATTCGTGACATTCTTTTCGCATTCGGCGTCAGGAGAAGGCGCTGGCCGCAAAAGAGGGTGCGATGGCTGAGCTTGTCCGTGTCGCCGCGCTGACCGGCTATTTTGAAATCATGGCCACTCTCGGCCATGATCCAGCGCCGCTGCTTCGCGAGCAGGGCTTCAGTAAGGGTATGCTCGCCAATCCCGAGCAGCTCATTCCAGCGGTCGCCACCACTCGTCTGCTTGAGCGCAGCGCCCAGGTGACCGGGTGCCTGACTTTCGGCCTGCGCATGGCGGAGGAACGGGCGCTCGCCAATCTCGGCGCGACAAGCTTGCTGATCGCTCACCAGCCGACGCTCCGACAGGCGCTTGCGACGCTTGCTGAGTTTCGCGCGCGGATCAATTCCACGCTGGTCCTGCAGATCGAAGAGAGCGGCGGCGTGGCAATTGTGCGCGAGGATTTCGCGCTCAGGCGCCCGGAGCCGACACGGCAAGCCTCGAACCTCGCGCTCGGCGTTCTTATGCGGATGTGCTCAGCCATCCTCGGGGATGCGTGGGCGCCTGCCTCGGTCTGCTTGTCCCATCAGCCGCCTCCGGTCAGCGAACTGCCGATCTTCCACCGCATCTTCCGATGCCGGCCACAGTTCGACAGTGAGGTAAACGCCATCGTCGTCGATGCGACCGATCTCGATCGTCCCAATCTCCGAGCCGATCCGCAACTTGCCGACCAAGCCCGCCAGCTCATCGAAGCGGTGATGGACTCCAACGCCCGGACACTGACTCAGGAGGTGGAGCAGCTGATTGCTATCCTGCTGCCCACTGGACGCGCGTCGGTGCAAACGTGCGCGGCGTCGCTCGGCATGACCGTCCGCACTCTGCAGCGGGGTCTCGATGCGGAAAACGAAAGGTTCAGCAGTCTACTGGATCGCGCGCGCAGGCAGTTGGCGGTGCAATACCTGTCGAACCCGCGAATGCGGGTAACCGACGTCGCGCAGATGCTGGGCTACAGCTCAACCGGCGCATTCACTCGTTGGCATACCCTTGCCGTGGGCCAGCCACCGCTCAAGTGGCGGCAAGGCCCTGTACGATAGAACGAGTGGCAACTTTCGGCTTTGCGACGCATTCGGTCGTATGGCTGATATAGGGGCGCTTTGGAGACCGGCAGCTACTGGGCCGATAGCTGACCGGCAGCTATCCGGTGCGCGGAACGCGATCGCTGCCGTCGGCTTCATGCTTCGCTTCCGGGCTTACTTTTCCAAACCACCAGCATGTCCTGGGCTGCTATGCCGATCTTCTCCCGTCGCCGGATCCAGCAGATGCTCGACGACCTCGCGGGCGCGGTGAATCCTACGCACTTCATCGGGCGGTTCAACGACAAGCGCTTCGAGAATGCCCTCCTGTCGAGGCGGAGCTGGGGCTCGTATGGGCCCTGCACAGGCTTGGCGGCTTCGAATCCGAGCCCGAATGGTATTCCCCCGAGGGCAAGAGATCCGAGGGCGTCCCGCCGCGCTGGGCATCGCGGCGGCGAGCCTGCTCGAGGTCCCCGGCCAGCGCGAGAGGCAGGCGGCTGGGTCAGCTTAGATTTGAATTGCGGGTCGACGCCGGGTCCTGGGGCTATCGAGGGTGACCCAGGACGGGCACCAGGCAAAGTTTGGGAGTCGGAACTCTGGGGATGCTGACAGGGGCTGATTTATCGCGTTTGAGTTTCCGAAAAATCTGGAAATCGCGATACTGTTGGAAGGCTAACCCTAAGGCCTTGCGCGAACGCGGGCACATTCGCGACCATCCGGGGGCATCCAGGTGCCCCACCTCCATGGGGATAAAGCGTTCGAGCGACGCAGAAAACCACGGTTGTTGGCGGAGCAGGAGGTTCGTCGCGAACCCGTCTCTGGTTGCATATCCCTGTTACGCGGGAATCTGCAGGGAATTCTCTGAAATTTGCTAATTCATTAGCGCTATCTAGCGGCACGAAACCCACGCAATTCCGCCATTTACGCAGGCCAATTCCCTAAATTGAAAACAGGGATCATTTGAGGCTCGAACAGGGAAGCTTTCAAGAGGATCAGCGAGGCTCCGATCCCACGTTGCACGGCATTCTCTCTAAACGGCTTAGAGCGGACAAATCCGGTCGCGGTATCGTGCATTGGACAGATCGAAGCGGGGATCGCGATCGAAATGGGTGGCCGTGAGATTGATGTGCCTGATCTTCCCCACTTCGAAATTGTGCGGGTCGTTGCGGCTATTAGGCGTGCTGGCGTTCACCTGCATGCCGAACACGCAGACCTTATCGGTGCTGGTTCGATAAACAACGTATGGTGCGAACGCGCGGCTGTGAACGTCGTCCTCGTAAAGCAGCTCTGCCAGGACACCGTTTCGAATTGCGCTGCATAGCGCCTGCTCAGTTACCGGGTTTCGTGGCGCGGGCTGATCATTTGACGACTCAAGCGAGCTTCGCTGCCTAGCCGATCTTGCCGGCTTTGATGGCCAAGTGCCGAAGGCGCTCGATGGGTTCTTCGCCATTGCGTCACTTGACCCGGGGTGACTTCACGCCCTTGAGACCACCGAATAGGGCCTCCTGGACCATCTTTCCTATGTCGGGCATGGCAGCCTTTGCCCGCTCTTCCGCTGCGGCATTGAATTCGGCGACGGTGCATAAATGCTGTCCGCAGCCATCGCAGATGATGACGCTGTCATCGGACGGATCATCGGGAACGGTGAACTCGGTGCTGCCGCATGCGGCGCACTTGAGCTTTAACTCTCCGATCTTGATCTCGCTCATCTGCCCCCGTTCCGCGAAGTCATGGTTGGCTAACATAACCTCTATGGGAGTCGAGTCCGGCTCGACTTGCAAATATCGATCCCCCGTTCGGTTCAGCCCCTTGACGGAAGGCACCAGACAACCGAGATTACGACCGTCTCTCGAAGCAGAGTAGCGCGCGCCCCTGGCGCGAAGAGCAACAGCATCTGAGACAACCTTCAATCTGGCCACGCGCGAGCGGGCGGGATGGATGTTGTCCGCTGGTGTGCCGCGCTAACTGCCATCCCGTCTCACTTGCCCGCCAAGCATAGTGAGTACGACAATGAGCAACTCCAAATCCCTGCGGGCGAGCATCGCTCCCCAACCAGCTGGCCGCCATCGAGCAGCGACTGGGCCCGATCGAATATCGCCCGGTCGAGAGCCTCAAGGCTTACGCCAACAATCCCCGCAAGCATCCCGAGAAGCAGCTGGTCAAGCTGTCAGCCTCTATCAGGGAATTCGGCTTTGCCTTCCCTGTTCTGGCCGACGAGGATGACACTATCATCGCCGGCGAGGCACGCGTCACCGCCGCCAAGCGTATCGGCATGAGGGAAGTCCCGGTAATCGTCGCGCATCACTGGAGCCAGGCGCAGATCCGTGCCTATCGTCTCACCGACAACCGGCTCGCCGAGCACGCGACGTGGGACCGCGAGGCACTAGCGATCGAGCTCGCCGCGATCATCGAGTTCGACGAGACGCCGATCGAGGTGCTCAGCTGGGAGACAGCCGAGATCGACCTCATCCTTGACGAGGCGAACGACGCCGAGGACGAGAAGGACCCGGCCGACGAGCAGATCGAGGTCCCGGCCGAGCCGGTCACGCGCGCCGGAGACCTGTGGCTCCTCGGCAAGCACCGCCTGCTGTGCGGCTCAAGCCTCGAGGAAAGCTGCTGGCAGCTCCTGCTCGGTGACGAGGTCGCAGCAATGGCGTTCACCGATCCGCCGTACAACGTGAAGGTGTCGGGCCACGTCTGCGGTCTCGGCAAGGTCAGCCATGCCGAGTTCGCGATGGCCTCGGGCGAGATGTCGAAGCCCGAGTTCACCGCCTTCCTGACCGACTTCATTTGCCGGATGACCGCTCATCTCAAGGACGGTGCGGTTGTCGATCTGTGCATGGACTGGCGTCACTTGGGCGAGATGCTCGAGGCGATCGAGGCCAACGGCCTGTCGCTGCTCAACCTGTGTGCCTGGAACAAAAGCAACGGCGGCATGGGCTCGCTATATCGCTCGAAGCACGAGCTCGTCTTCATTGCGAAGAAGGGAAACGCGCCGCACACCAACAACGTCGAGCTGGGCAAGCACGGGCGCTACCGCACGAACATCTGGGACTACGCCGGGGTCAACACGTTTGGCAAAAGCCGGATGGCGGATCTCGCCGATCACCCGACAGTGAAACCCGTAGCACTTGTGGCCGACGCCATTCGCGACGTGACCAAGGCGGGTGAAATCGTGCTCGACGGCTTCATGGGTTCGGGCACCACGATCCTCGCGGCCGAGCTCACCAAGCGCCGCGGCTACGGCATCGAGATCGCACCCGGCTATGTCGATGTTGCGATCCGCCGCTGGCAGGCGATGACCGGCGAGGAGGCGATCCTTCAGAGCACCAGGCAGACGTTCGCTGAGGTCGTTGCCGAGCGCGCCCACGCCGAAGACGAGAAGTGCGGCGATCCCGACGCCGATCTCGTGTCCGCTGAAGACTGATCCGACTGGCCCGGTGCGCGTGTGCGTACCGGGCCTTTGTCGTTCCCCCATTCCTGGAGAGTTCCCGTGTCCATCGTTCCCATCAATCCCGACAACGGATCCGAGCCGCAGCTGCCGCCGGCACGCGTCCGTATCCGGACCCGCCCTGCCCCCGACCCCGTGTCTGTCGAGGAACCAGCCGAAGCCGACGGTCCCTCCGGTGCCGCAGCCGAGTACGACGTCGGCTACAAGAAGCCGCCGCGGCATTCGCAATTCCAGCCGGGCCGCTCGGGCAATCCCAAGGGCCGGCCCAGGGCCGCCAAGGGACTGCACACGCTCGTTCGCGATACGCTCACCCAGAAGGTTGCCGTCCGCACTGCGAACGGCACGAAGAAGATCAGCCGGATTGAGGCGGTCCTCCAGAAGACCGTCGAGCAGGCGATGAAAGGTAATCCGCGGGCACTCGCCGAGCTTATCAAGCTCTACAGCAACGCGGTTCCTAATGAGGCCGCTCAGATCGTACCCGAACTTCGTGACCAGGACCTGACCGCAACCGACCTCGCGACCCTCGAAGAGCTGCGTATCCTGCTCAACCCCCGTGAGGAGCAACAGCCGTGATCCCTAACCCGGCCGTCAGTCTGGCCG
>JAEWKG010000164.1 GCA_023386135.1 Pseudomonadota bacterium
ACCACATCCTCACCGTGTTCTCCGCCCGGCGGCAGCGCACGTTCGACGTCGGCGCGAGCGCCATCAAGGTGATCGGCGCCGACCGCGACCCCGCGGTGCAGGCGTGCGAGCGCTTCCTGTCGCGCAACCGCATCCCATTCCAGAGCTACGACCTCGACGGACACGATCACGAGACCGTGGCGACCTGCCTGCTCACCGGGCACACCCCTGGCGTGGTACTGGGCAAGGACCGCAAACTCGACAACCCGACCCCGCTGGCACTGGCGCGCGAGCTGCGGCTCGACCTCGAGGTCTGCCACGAGACGCTCTACGACCTCGTCATCGTCGGCGGCGGGCCGGCCGGGGTGGCGGCGTCGGTCTATGCGGGTAGCGAGGGCCTGTGCGCGCTGGCGATCGAAGACACCGCGATCGGCGGGCAGGCGGGCACCAGCAGCCGGATCGAGAACTACCTCGGCTTTCCCACCGGCATCTCGGGCACCGATCTCGTCTTTCGCGGGCAGGTGCAGGCGATGAAGTTCGGCACCCGCTTCGCCATGCCGCGGCGGGTCGAGCACCTCAGCCGGCGCGATGACGGCGCGTTCTGCGTCACGCTCGACGAAGGCGACACGCTGTGCGCCCGCGCGGTGTTGGTGGCGACCGGGGTGCAGTATCGTCGCCTGCCGCTCGATCGCCTGGATGAGTTCGAGGGCGCGGGCGTGTTCTACGCGGCAACCGACATGGAATCGCGTTTCTGCCGCAAGACCGAGGCGGTGGTGATAGGCGGCGGCAATTCGGCCGGGCAGGCGGCGATGTATCTCAGCCGCACCGCCAAGCATGTGCACGTCGTGGTGCGCGGGACGACGCTCGCGGACTCGATGTCCGACTATCTCTCACGAAGGCTGGAGGCCGATCCCGCGATCACCATCCATTACGAGACCGAGGTCACCTGTCTCGCCGGGGACAGTCACCTCGATACGCTCACCCTCACCTCACCTGCCGGCGACCGCGCGATCGGCTGCCGCGCGCTGTTCGTGATGATCGGCGCGGCGCCCAATACGGAGTGGCTCTCCGGACTCGCCGAGACCGACGCCAAGGGCTTCGTGCTGACCGGCGCCGACGCGGGCCGCGCGCACCCGTACGAAACCTCGTGCGACGGCATCTTCGCCGTCGGCGACGTGCGCGCCGGCTCGGTCAAGCGCGTGGCGAGTGCGGTGGGCGAAGGCTCGGTCGTGGTCAGCCGGATTTGGGACTACGTCGAGACGCAGCGCCGCGCGACGCCGCTGTCGCACGGAGCGGTCTCGGGCGGAGAGAGCGTCGCCGCCTAGCGGCGCAGCATACCGCCGACGACCTGTCCGAGGATTCCGCCGAGAATTCCGCCGCCCAGACCCCCGCCGCTGCCGGACTTGCCGCGCATCATATAGCCCATCACCGCCATCGCCAGGATCGGCAGCATCTTCTTGAGCAGGTCCTGGCTGATGCCGGTCGATCCGGCCGCGGCTTCGGTGACACCGCGGCTCACGTCCTTGTTGCCGAAGATCTGGCCGAGGATATCGTTGCCGGGCTTGGTCGGGGTCGGATCGGAGTGCAGCACCTGATCCAAAAGGCCGCCACCCGCTCCGCCACCGAGCAAGCCGCCGAGCACATCGGCCAGTCCGCCGCCACCAGCCGAGCCAGCGCGGACACCGCCCGCGCCGACTTGGTCGCGTCCTAGCCCGGCGACAATCGCGGGCAATAGCGCACCCGCCGCCTGCTTCGCGGTGGCATCGTCGACACCGAGTTCGCGCGCCATCGCGCCGATCGCGCCGGACTGTTGCAGTCCTTCGATGAGGTTCATCGCATCCCTCCCGGGGCGCCGCTCAGCGGCCGAACAGGTTGTCGAACGGATTGCCGTCGTGGTCCGAATCGAGAATTTGCGCGAACTGCGCGAGCGAGCCCTCGCCGCCGATCTGCTCGACGATCTGGCTCAGCGTATCGCTCGACAGCCCGGTGCGCTGCGCGGCAAGGCTGACCGTATCGCCGTCCTGATGGTGGGCCTCCCCCAACGCCGCAATCGCCTTCTCGGCCTGCTCGGGATCGATGCCGAGCTTGTTCGCCATGTTCTTGAGCGTCGGATGGTCGTGAGCGTGGCCGAGGATCGAATCGAAAAGGCCCATGGTGAATTCTCCGTCTGGTCGCGTACCCATCCTATAACGCAAGGCGCGCGCGCCGGTTTCCAGCGCGGGCGCCGTTACGGTGAATCGTGAGACCGGTCAGGCCGCCTGAAGGCCCGGAGCCGAATCTTTCACGCCCTGGTCGACGTAGGCATCGAACTGGGCGAAGTTGTCGACGAACAGTTGGACCAGCCGTCGCGCGGTGCGGTCGTACTCTTCGGGATCGGTCCACGCGGCGCGCGGGTCGAGCAGCTTGGTATCGACGCCCGGCACCGCCACCGGAACCTCGAAGCCGAAGTTCGGGTCCTTGCGGAACTCGACGTGGTTGAGGCTGCCGTCGAGCGCGGCGTTGAGCAACGCGCGGGTGGCCTTGATCGGCATGCGTTTGATGCCCGGCTCGCTCGCCTTGCCGCCCGACCAGCCGGTGTTGACCAGCCAGCAGGTCGCCCCGCCCTCGGCAATCCGCTTCTTGAGCAGGTTGCCGTAGACGCTCGGGTGGCGCGGCATGAACGCGGCGCCGAAGCAGGTCGAGAACGTCGCGGTCGGTTCGGTCACGCCGATCTCGGTGCCGGCGACCTTGGCGGTGTAGCCCGACAAGAAGTGGTACATCGCCTGGTCCGGCGTCAGCCGCGCGATCGGGGGCAGCACGCCGAACGCATCGGCGGTGAGCAGGATCACGTTCGACGGCGGCGGCCCGAGGTTCTTCTCCGACGTGTTCGGAATGTACTCGATCGGATAGGCGCCGCGGGTATTCTCGGTCTTGCTGTCGTCGGTGAAGTCGAGCTCGCGGGTCGCTTCGTCCATCGTCACGTTCTCGAGGATCGTGCCGAACATCTTGGTCGTCGCGTAGATCTCCGGCTCGCCTTCGGCCGAGAGGTTGATCATCTTGGCGTAGCAGCCGCCTTCGAAATTGAAGATCGCGGTGTCCGACCAGCCGTGCTCGTCGTCGCCGATCAGCGTGCGGCTGGCGTCGGCCGACAGCGTGGTCTTGCCGGTGCCCGAAAGACCGAAGAAGATCGCACTCTTGCCGTCGGCGCCGATGTTGGCGCTGCAGTGCATCGGCATCACGCCCTGCGCGGGGAGCAGGAAGTTCAGGAGGCCGAACACGCCCTTCTTCATCTCGCCCGAATATTCGGTGTTGCCGATCAGGATCAGCTTCTCGGTCAGGTTGACCGCGATCACGGTGTCGCTGCGGCTGCCGTGGCGCGCCGGATCGGCCTTGAAGCTCGGCAGGTTGATGATCGTGTATTCGGGGGTGAAGTCCGCCAGCTCTTCATCCGTGGGCCGGACCAGCAGCGTGCGGATGAACAGGTTGTGCCACGCCATCTGGTTGATGACGCGCACGTTGACCCGGTATTCGGCCTGGCTGCCGCCGAACAGGTCGGCGACGTAGAGTTCTTCCTGGCCCCTCAGCTCGGCGAGGAAATCGGCCTTGAGGTTCGCCCAGTGTTCGGGCGTCATCGGCTGGTTGATCGTGCCCCAGTTGATCGTATCCTCGGTCACCGCATCGCGGACGACGAACTTGTCCTTCACGCTGCGGCCGGTGAACTTGCCGGTATCGACCAGCAGCGCACCGTCCTTGGTCAGGCGGCCTTCGCCCTTCTGCAGCGCGTGCTCGACCAGCGCCGGCGTGCCGAGGTTGGCGTAAATCTTGGCGCCGGTGTCGAATCCCTGAGCGGACAGCGGCTGAGCGAGCGGGGCGTTCACGAGATATTCTCCCAAGAAGCAAAAGGCTTAGAACAAACGGAAATTCGGCGTGCACCGGGGGAGGTGCGTGGCCTCTCCCGGCGCATAGGCGGCAAAGCCATTTTCGTCAAACAAGCGCCCCTTGGCCAGACCCGGCGTTCCGATTCGAGCCGGCCTACACAAACACCACGCTTTGTTGTCTCGCCCGCGCCTTCGGGCTAGTCCAGCAGCCATGCAGGAAGAGCAAGCGACAGTCGAAGAGCGCACCGCAAGCGACCGCCGGACAATCGCGCTGGTCGACGATGACCGCAACATCCTCACCACCGTCTCGATCGCGCTTCAGGCCGAAGGGTTCGCGACCCGCGTCTATTCGGATGGCGAAGCGGCGTTGAAGGCGCTCAACGATAACCCGCCCGACCTCGCGGTGCTCGACATCAAGATGCCGCGGATGGACGGGATGGAGCTGCTGCGCCGCGTGCGCGAGCGCTCCGCGCTCCCGGTCATCTTCCTCACCAGCAAGGACGACGAGGGCGACGAGGAATTCGGGTTCGAGGCGGGTGCGGACGACTACATCACCAAGCCCTTCAGCCTGCGCCTGCTGATCGCCCGCATCCGCGCGCTGCTGCGCCGCGTCGGCCTCGGCACCAGCGAGGATACCGCCGCCGGCTCGCCCGAGCCGGGCCCGGTGATCGAGCGCGGCCGCCTGCGGATGGACCCGGCCCGGCATCAGGTCATGTGGGAGGGGCGCCCGGTCTCGCTTACCGTCACCGAGTTCCTGATCCTTGAGGCGCTCGCCCAGCGGCCGGGCGTGATCAAGAGCCGCAACCAGCTGATGGACGCGGCTTACCCCGACGACGTGTTCGTCGACGACCGCACGGTCGACAGCCACATCAAGCGGATGCGGCGCAAGTTCCGCGGCATCGACAACGAATTCGGCGCGATCGAGACGCTGTACGGCGCGGGCTACAGTTTCGCCGATGGCTGAGAGGGCGATCGCGTTCACTCCCGGGCGGCGGCTGTCGCTCACCCCGCGCATCCTCATCATCAACCTGCTGCCGCTGCTGCTGCTCGGCGGCGGTGTGTTCTACCTCGACAGCTACCGCAAGCAGCTGCTGCAGGAGCGCTACAAGCTCGCCCGGATCGAGGCGCAGATCACCGCCGAGGCGCTCGCCGGTGCCAGCCGCGAACGGCAGGAAGCGCTGCTGATCCAGATCGGCAAGGAACAGCACATGCGGCTGCGCATGTTCGATGCGCAGGGGCACCTGTGGGCCGACAGCTTCAAGCTCGACAAGCCGAGTTTCGCCTTCGACAAGCCGGGCGACGAGACCTGGCAGGAAAACTTCGCCCGGTGGATGGACCGCGCGGTCGACACCATCGTCGGCGCCGATCCGATCCCCGACTACAACGAACCCGGCAGTACCGATGCCGACGTGTGGCCCGAACTGAAGCGCGCGCGGGAAGAGAACCTCACCCAGATCCAGCTGCGCGACGCGCCCGACGGCACCCCGGTGATCAACACCGCCGCACCGGTCGGCCTGATCGGCGCGACGCTGCTCACCACCCGCAACGCGGTCGACATCACGCAGGAAGTGCGCGAGGCGCGCGGAACCCTCATCAGCGCGGTGCTGCTGGCGCTGCTGATGAGCACGCTGCTGTCGCTCTACATGGCGCGCACGATCGTTACCCCGCTGCGGATGCTGGCGAGCGCGACCAACCGCGTGCGCCAGGGCCGCGACCGCCAGGTCGAGGTGCCGCGCCTGCCCGCCCGCCGCGACGAGATCGGCCAGCTCGCCCGCGCGATCTCGGACATGACCGCCGCGCTGCGTCAGCGGATCGACGCGGTCGAGCACTTCGCCGCCGACGTCGCGCACGAGATCAAGAACCCGCTCGCTTCCCTGCGCAGCGCTGTCGAATCGCTCACCAAGGTCGACGACCCCGCGCTCCGCCGGCAGCTCAATGCCATCGCCGCGCACGACGTGCGCCGGATCGACCGGCTGGTGAGCGAGATTTCCGAGGCGAGCCGGATCGATGCCGAGCTGAGCCGCGCGACGTTCGAGGAGATCGACCTCGTCGCGCTTGCCGAGAACATCATCGGCCGGCGCGAGGCGCGCGGCCTCGACGCGGGGCGGACCATCGCCTTCACCCACCCCCGCGCCGGGGCGAACGTGATGGGCGTGCCGATTCGATTGGAGCGCGTGATCGACAACCTGCTCGACAACGCGGTCTCGTTCTCCCCCCCCGCGGCGACGATCGAGCTGACCATCGCGCGACGCGATGCGCGGGTGCTGCTCAGGGTATGCGACCACGGCCCGGGCATCCCGGAGGACGCGCGCGAGAAGGTGTTCCGCCGCTTCCACTCCGACCGTCCCGAGGATGAAGGCTTCGGCCAGCACAGCGGCTTGGGGCGCGCCATCGCCCAGACCATTGCCGA
>JAEWKG010000212.1 GCA_023386135.1 Pseudomonadota bacterium
TCTCAGTCGAGGACCGCACCGCGCGGCTGACCAAGGCCCTCGCGGGCCACAAAGGGCACGAAATCGCCTTCATCGACTGCCCGCCCTCGCTCGGCCTGCTGACGCTCAACGCGCTCGGCGCGGCCGACACGCTGCTGGTGCCGCTCCAGTGCGAGTTCTTCGCGCTCGAGGGGCTGTCGCAGCTCCTCCAGACGGTCGAGCGGGTGCAGCAGCGGTTCAATCCCGATCTCGGCATCATCGGCGTGGAGCTGACGATGTTCGACCGGCGCAACAAGCTGACCGATCAGGTCGCCGACGACGTGCGTTCGTGCCTCGGTCCGCTGGTCTTCGAATCGGTCATCCCGCGCAACGTCCGGCTCTCCGAGGCTCCCAGCCACGGCTTGCCCGCGCTGGTGTACGACCACAACTGCACCGGCAGCCGCGCCTATATCGCCCTCGCGCGCGAACTGATCGGGCGCCTGCCCGCCGAAAGGAAGGCCGCGTGACCGCTCCCACCGACCCGATTCGCTTCACCCTGCCCGAGCGGCCCAAGGACGACACCCGCAAGCGCCTCGGCCGCGGCCTTGGCGCGCTGATGGGCGAAACCCGGCGCGAGGAACCGCTGGTGGTGCAGGGCGGCGCCGCGGGCGAATCGGCTGGGGGCTCGGCCACGTCCTTGCGCGAAGGCCTCGCCAGCATCGCGGTCTCGGCGATCGAGCCACTGCCGGGCCAGCCGCGCAAGCGATTCGACGAGGCCGCGCTCGATGAGCTGGCGCAGTCGATCGCGCAGCGCGGAGTGATCCAGCCGGTGATCGTCACGGCGCTGGGGCAGGGCCGCTATCGCCTCGTCGCCGGCGAGCGCCGCTGGCGCGCGGCGCAGAAGGCGCGGCTGCACGAAATCCCCGCGCTGGTGCGCGAGCTCGACAGCCACGAGGTGATGGCGCTGGCGCTGATCGAGAACCTGCAGCGCGAGGATCTCAATCCGGTCGAGGAAGGCCGCGCGTACCAACGGCTCGCCGACGACGAAGGGCTGAGCCAGGCCGATATCGCCAAGCTGGTCGACAAGTCGCGCAGCCATGTCGCGAATCTCCAGCGCCTGCTGCAACTGCCGCACGCGGTGCTCGACTTGGTCGAGCAGGGCGCGCTGTCGATGGGCCACGCCCGCGCGCTGATTGGCCAGCCCGAGGCGACGAGCCTCGCCGAGCGCGCGGTGAGCGAAGGCCTGACAGTGCGCGACATCGAACGGCTCGTGCGCAAGGGCGGCGAGGGCGGTGCCGGCCGCCGCCAGGCCCGCGTCGCGCGCGATCCCGCCAAGGATGCCGACATCGCGGCGGTCCAGCGGCACCTCGAGGAATTCCTCGGCCTCTCTGTGCAGATTAAGACCGACGCGGATCCGCGTTCCGGTGGGGTGACTATCCGCTATCGGACACTCGACCAGCTTGATCTTATTTGTCAGAGACTTACGGGCGGCGATATCTAGCTGGCCTGGCCGCTTTGCCGCGCCTGCGCGGAGGCTTAAAAGGCCGGTAAGTATTTTCCTCTAGGATAAAGTCCGATGGGGGATCGTCTCGCCAGTTTGAGCAGACTGCGCAGCGGCGCGATCGTGCTTGGCACGACGGTGGCGTTCGCCTCCGCGCCGGCTCAGGCCGGGGGGCGCACGACGCAGACGACGCAGGTCATCCTGAACGTGTCGCATTCGTGCAACCTGACCACCAACACCCTGAACTTCGGGTTGGTAACCACCAACGTCAAGACCGTGCGCGCGTCGACCACCATGACGGTCAAATGCACTCCGGGCACGATCTACACCGTCGGCATCGACAACGGGCAGAACTTCGATCCCGCGACGCTCAGCCGTCGGATGCATAACGACCAGGCAAATGGCATGGTGTTCTATGCGCCCTATCAGCTCTATCGCGACGCCCTCTACGCGTTGCCGTGGGGCACCGGTCTGACCGGCGGCGCCACCGGGGTTCTGCTGACGGGCAGCCAGACGCTCACCGTCTATGGCGAAGCGCAGCTCAAGAACGTCAAGTCCTCGGGCTACATCGACACGGTCACCGTCGTCCTCGACTTCTGATTCGGCGCGCCGAGCGCGGGCCGAGCCGTCAAGAAAAACGCCGACAGGGTTAAAATCCCCAGCTCTTTTTACCCGGCGTTAACCATCAAAACCTAGGTATCTATCCGTACTGAGGGACGAACCTGTCCCTAACTCTTAGCCATTTGGCAATCTATCTCGTGCATTAGACCCGCCGGCCTTGGGCCAGACTGTAGGGGATTACTTTCATGCGTAAGATTGCAATCGCGGCCGCCGCTCTGGCCGCCACCGTCGCGACGCCGGCCATGGCCGGTCCGAACGGCACCGTTACCCGCACGATGGACGTCGTGCTCAACGTCACCACCGCGTGCACGATGACCACCAGCACCACGATGGACTTCGGCTTCCTGACTTCGGTCACCGGCGGCACCACCTCGACCGCGAACGCGACCGTGAAGTGCACGCCGAATGCGGCCTACACGGTCAAGATCGACAACGGCCAGAACTTCGGTGCGGGCACCCAGCGCAAGATGAAGTCGACCACCGGCACCGCCACCGTCGACTACAACGTGTTCCAGCAGGACGGCACGACCGCCTGGCCGGTCGCGGGTGTCGCTGGTTCGGGCACGGGCGTCGACCAGAGCCTCACCATCGTCGGCAAGCTCGCCAACGCCACTGAGGTCGCCGCGGGTACCTACAAGGACCTGCTGACCATCACGCTCGACTACTGAGCCATACCGGAGACACCGAACAATGATCCGTCGCCACCAGCTTTCGCGTGCTTTTGCCGCTTTGGCCGTCGGCGGATCGTTGTTCGGGTTCGCCACCGCGGCGCTCCCGGCCATTGCCCAGGAGACCGCACCGGCCGCCACCGATTCGGCCGCCAGCCTGTCGATCGCCCCGTTGCGGGTCGAAGTCGACAGCGGCGACGAGGGGGCGACCGTCTATCTTACCAATGCTTCTTCTCGCGAGCTTCCCGTGCAGGCCCGGCTCTTCGCCTGGACCCAGGACGACGGCAACGACGTCTACGCACCGAGCAGCGAGCTTACCGTATCTCCGTCCATTTCGATGATTCCGCCTGGAGAGACCCAGATCGTGCGCCTGCTGCGCAAGGTCGGGGCCGGCAAGGGCGAAAAGCGGTTCAGGCTGGCTGTCGACCAGTTGCCTGATCCCTCGCGCGTGCAGGCCGGACAGGCCGCGACACGCATCCGCTTCACCATCCCCGTGTTCGTCGATCGCGACACCGCGGGCGATGCCACACTGGCGTGGAAACTGACCGACGACCGCCTCGAACTCGCCAATACCGGCGGCGCGACGGCCAAGATCGTCGGGCTGGCAGTGAAGACTGCGGGGGGCAATGACGTGACGCTGGGGACCAACACCTTGCGCTACGTCCAGGGCAATTCGACCA
This sequence comes from Pseudomonadota bacterium, assembly GCA_023386135.1. Classification (GTDB taxonomy): domain Bacteria; phylum Pseudomonadota; class Alphaproteobacteria; order Sphingomonadales; family Sphingomonadaceae; genus Tsuneonella. The sequence continues at coordinate 3,429 of JAEWKG010000212.1, forward strand.
TCTCCTGGCCGATCGGAAAGGGCTGCTCGCTTGGGCCGGTGAAGATCACCGCGCAAGTCGACGGCCAGACGGTCGATGCGCAGCCCAGTACCACGTGCGGCTAAGCACCTTCTAGCGCTCCTCGCGGCGGGAACCGCCGCCGCCATCGGCTCCTCACCGGCACTTGCCGAGACGGATCCGTTCGCGCTGCCGCCGTCGCTGACGGCCGAAAGCGTGTCGCAGGCCGACACCGGCCCGATCCTGTCCGAAATCGTCGTCGATGGGCAGACCCGCCGCCGACTGGTCACCGTCCAGGGCCACGGCAAGGCGATGACGATCGACGCGGACGACGCGCGCACCGCCGGCCTGCCGGTCCCCGACGGGGCGAGCGGCCCGATCGCGATCGCCGATCTCCATATCTACGAGTGGAAGTTCGATTCGCTGCGCCAACAGCTGCAGATCACGCTGTTCCGCCGCAGCGACGGCAAGAACTTCCGCGACCTCACCGCCCGTAGCTACGTTGCCAGCGAGAGCTCTTCGCTCACCGCTTTGCGTGTGGACTACGACCTGACCGCCAGCGCTACCCCGTCCTCCGTCAGCGCTGGCGGCTTGTTCGATGCCGCGCTCGTCCGCGGCAACCTGTCGTTCGGTTCGACCGCGCGCTACCTCAGCGACCCGCCGCCGGGCGCGAAGCCGTTCGTGCGGCTCGACACCAAAGCCGAATTCCTGTGGGAAGCGAAAAGCCTGGTCGTCACCGCTGGCGACTTCGTCAGCGCCGGCTCGCAGTCGCAGCGGCCCGTGCGGCTGGCGGGCATGAAGGTATCGACCGACTTCGACCTGCGCCCCGACCTGGTCACGGTGCCGCTCCCTGCGTTCAGCGGTTCGGTCGCGGTGCCGACGACCATCGATCTGGTCGGGGCGAACCAGCGGCTGCAGCTCGGAGAAGTTGCGCCAGGCGACTTTACCGTGCGCAACATCCCGGTCCAGCCAGGCCGCGGGGAGATTTCCGCGGTCCTGCGCGACTCGCTCGGCCGAGAGCGGATCGAGACGGCGCGGTTCTACGTGTCACGAGATTTGCTTGCGCCAAGGCGAAGCGCCTACGCGGTCAACGCCGGGTTCGTCCGACGACGATACGGCGAAGTCAGCAACGATTACGGTCCTTTCGCGGCCTCCGCCTACTATCGGCGGGGGCTTTCGCCGCATCTGACGGTGGAGGGCAGCGGCGAATGGACGCCCGGCCTGACAAACATCGGCGCGCGCGCGGACTTCACCATTCTCAACATCGCGAAAGCGACCGTAGAAGGACGTTTCAGTCACGACGCCGACGCCGGCAGCGGCCATCTCGTCAACCTGGGGCTTGAATCGCTCAGCGAATGGTTCGGCGTCGCGGTTGGCGCAACTTTGCCCAGCGCAACTTATCGTGATGTGGCGAGCCGACTGGGCGATCCCATGCCGCCCAAGCAATTGTTCGCAAACGCTTATTACCGCGTCGGCGCCAACATCCAGGCGCAAGTCGGCTTTGTGCGCAGCGAAAGTCGCGCCGATGGACGCCTTCTCCTCAACAAGGAGCGCACCGATACGATCACCGCCAGCCTGCAGCTGCCGATCAGCAAGCGCGTTCGCTTCTACGGGTCGACCGACTATCGCAGCTTCAACGGCAAGGGCGTGTTCGGTGTCTCGGGCGGTCTGTCGATCTCGTTCGGCCCAGCGCGGAACGCCGCTGTCTATGCCCGGCGCGCGGGCGACACGTTTGCCGCCGGAGCCCGCTACAGCCGGGACGACGCCGAGGATGGCGACATCGGTTACAACTTCGGCGCGCAAGTGACCGAAAACGGCCAATCGGCGGACGCGGGCCTGAGCTGGCGCGCACGGATGATGCGGGTCGAGGGACAGGCCGAAGAGGTCGATGGCCGGTTCGCCGTCCGCGCCAGCGCACGCGGTTCGCTGCTGCTCGCCGGCGGAACGGTCTATGCGATGAACCGCTCGGACAACGGCTTCGTGCTCGTCCGCAGCGGATCGGTGCCGGACATCCCGGTCACGCTCGAGAACCGTCAGGTCGGCCGCACCAACGCGCACGGCCAGCTGCTGGTGCAGGACGTCCCGGCGCAGACCGGTGTGAAGATCGATGTCGCCTCGGACGATCTGCCCGCTCAGGCGATGGTCCGCAGCACCGAACACCGGATTCGCGTGCCCCGGCGCGGCGTCGCACTGGTGGACATCGACGCCGTGCGCTTCATCCCCGTGATGCGCACGCTGGTGGATGCGAGCGGCGCGCCGCTACCCCCGGGACTGCGGGTGCAGGCGCTCCCGTCGAAGGAGGTCACTCTGACGGGCTTCGACGGCCTGATCGAGATCAACGCAGGTGCAGCGGATCGGCGCCTGGTGGTCGGAGCGTCGGGAAGCGGATGCGTGGTCGACCTCGGCGGCATCGATCTGGCCGCGGACGACCAGCGCCCCTTGGTATGCACCCCGTTCAATATCGCCGACGAAGCCCCACAGCCCGCAAAACGCGTGGCGAAAGCCGCGCGGCCGCCGCGCCATCTGCGCAGAGTCGCGCAGCGCGACTAGCGCGGCTTGATGTATTTGTCGTGCGGTGCCGGCGCGGGCGTCGCGTGGTGGCGCGCCGGGATGGAGCGGGTGCGGACGGGCTCGTCGACCCATTCCTCGGTCACCGTCTCGCGGATCACCTGGCGCTGCGGCACTGCGACCAGCACCGGCACCAGCGCGTAGCCGCCGTAGCCGGCATAGCCGTAGCCAGCGTAGCCATAGCCTGGGTAAGCGCCGTAGCCCTGATAGGCCGCGACGCCCGGATAGCCGGTCATGTACTCGTCGAGGTAGTACGCGCAGTCGTCGTCGTGGCGGCGCTCGCTGGCCGCGCCGATGGCCGAGTCGATCGCCAGGCCGGCGAGTCCGCCGACTCCGGCGCCGAGCAGCGTGCCGGCGGTGCGGTGGCGGTCCCACGCGCGGTTGCCGATCACCCCGCCACCGATCGCGCCGAGGAGGCCGCCGATCACGCCGCCGCGATCGCGCGCATCGACCC
>JAEWKG010000238.1 GCA_023386135.1 Pseudomonadota bacterium
CTCTACAACCTCGAGGTCAAGAACTTCCTCATCACCGAGGCGGTGCGCGGCGAGGGCGGGCTGCTGCTCAATCCCAAGACGCACCACCGCTACATGCCCGATTACGACGAACGCGCAGAGCTGGCCCCGCGCGACATCGTGGCGCGCGCCAACGACAGCGAGATCAAGCGCGACGGGCTCGATTACGTTCACCTCGACATCAGTCACCAGGACCCGGAGTTCGTGAAGCACCACTTCCCGAACATCTACGAGAAGCTGATCGGCCTCGGTATCGACATGACCAAGGAGCCGATCCCGGTGGTACCCGCGCAGCACTACACCTGCGGCGGCATCCTGATCGGGCTCGACGCGCGCACCGACCTTCCGGGCCTGTGGGCGGCGGGCGAGTGCACCGAGAGCGGGCTCCACGGCGCCAACCGCCTCGCCTCCAACTCGCTGCTCGAATGCTTCGTGTTCGGCGAGGCGGCGGCGAAAGACATCCTCGCCGCATGGGACGAGATGGAAGAGCCGCCCGCGATCAAGGAGTGGGACGCCAGCCGCGTGACCGATTCCGACGAGGAAGTCGTGATCCAGCAGAACTGGACCGAAATCCGCCGGTTCATGTGGAACTACGTCGGCATCGTGCGCACCACCAAGCGCCTCGAACGCGCCGCGCACCGCATCGCCAACCTGGCGCAGGAGATCGAGGACTACTACGGCAGCTTCCGCGTCACCACCGACCTGATAGAGCTGCGCAACCTCCACCAGTGCGCCGACCTGATCGTCCGCAGCGCGCTGAAGCGCCACGAAAGCCGCGGCCTGCACTTCACGCTCGATTACCCCGAGACATTGCCCGAAGCGCGCGATACCGTGCTGGTGCCTTGAGGGAGGGATAGATGGCGCAAGTCACCGCGAACGGGATCGGAATCGAATACGACGAGCACGGCGACAAGATCGCTCCGCCGATACTGCTGGTGATGGGCCTCGGCGCGCAGCTGACCCTTTGGCCGCAGGAGCTGGTCGATGCGCTGGTGGCGCGCGGTTTTCGGGTGATCCGCTACGACAACCGCGACATTGGCCTCAGCCACAAGATGGAGGGCGCGAAGTCGCCCGGCATCGTCAAGATGATGCTGCTGAGCCGCTTCGGGTTCAAGCCGAAGGTGCCCTACACGCTCTCCGACATGGCCGACGACGGCATTGGCCTGCTCGACGCGCTTGGCATCAAGCAGGCGCATATCGTCGGCGCCAGCATGGGCGGGATGATCGCCCAGCACATGGCCTTCAGCCATCCCGAGCGGGTGCTGACGCTCACCTCGATCATGTCGACCACCGGTAACCGCAAGCTGCCGGCCGCGACCAAGGAAGCGATGTCGGCGCTCACCAAGCGGCCCGAGTCGATGGATGAGGACGTGCTGGTGGAGCACGGCGTGAAGGTCGCCACCGCGATCGGCAGCCCCGGCTATCGTTCGGACCCCGACAAGGTGCGCGAGCGCAGCCGCGCGCTGATCAAGCGCAGTTTCTATCCGCAAGGCATGCCGCGCCAACTCGCCGCGATCATCGCCGACGGCGACCGGCGCGAGCGCCTGCAGAGCGTGAAGGCGCCCACACTGGTGATCCACGGTGAGGCCGATCCGCTGGTGCCGCTCGCGGGCGGGCAGGACACCGCCGCGCACATCAGGGGCGCGCGGCTCAAGACCATTCCCGGCATGGGCCACGACCTGCCGCTCGAGCTGGTCGACGAAATCGCCGACGCGATCGCCGAGCATGCCCGGGGCGCGGTGCCGCTCGCCGCATAGGGGAACGCGCGCCGCGGCCCGGTGGTTGACCGGTGATGATGCGCATGTCCTTCGCTGTGCCGCTGGTTCTCTTGGCGGGCTGCTCGCCGGGTGAGCCACAGGTCCCGGACAAGACCGGCGGCGGACCCGGAGCTGCGCAGCCTGCTCCGCAGGCAACCGAAACGGCCGTCCCGACGCGGGTCTCCGCATACACCTCGCTCGAGCACTGCGAAGTGGTGCGCAAGGATCGCGCGGAGATGCCATACACCGAGACCCAATGCGCCGGACCCGCGGGTTGGGCGTTGCGCATCGCCGATGCCGACGCGCGCCAGACGCTGACCGTGCTGCCTCCGGGCGGCCGAGAATCGCGGCTCGATACCGCGCGGATCGGCGGGGGCGGGTTCAGCAGCTTCGGCAAGACGGCAGAGTGGCGCGGGCCCGCGGGACCCAAATTCGCGCCGGACGCGCTGATCGTGCGATACCAGGTCGCCGAGCAGCCGCATCCAGCCCCGGATACCGCCTACCTCCTTGCGATCAAACTCACGCCCGAGCCGTGCATCATCGCTCGCATCGCGCCGGGGGCGGAGCAGAACGCACAGGCCCGCGCCGCCGCCGATCGTGGCGGACCGTGCCTCGCCGACTAGAGGATGCCTGCGATGAGGCCCCGATCGAGCGCTTCCTTCGCCGGCACGTACCAGTTGTAGAGCGCCTTCTCGAGCAGCTCGTCCATCGGCACCCGGGTGCCTTCGATCAGCCGCTCGAAGTTGTCCTTCTCCAGATCGACGCCGGTTTCGAGCTGGTGGATCATCGCCTTCAGTTTGGGCAAGTGCGAGCGGATCGGGCCGTCGAGCTCCAGCGTCTGTTTCAGTTGCCGGCAGTGGATCAGCAGCGTCGAATCGGCGGTGAGGTAGCGGTCCTGCGGCGGAAAGGCCGCCATGAAGGTGCAGCCGGCGGAATAGACTACCGTCTTGCCGACGAACACCAGCCGCCGCCCGCCGAGCCGTTCGCGCGCCGCGTCGACCTCGACGATCATGCGCCGCGCCATCTCGGGATCGCCGCCCAGCGTGGTCATGTCGATGATCAGCGGATCGCTACCCGATTCGGCCTCGGCGAGGGCGTCGCGCAGCTTGCACGCCATCGCCTCGTCGACCGAACCGACGAGCGAGATGTCGGCCGTGGCCGAGACGTCGGGTTTGGGTTGCTCGCGGTCTTCTCGTGCCATGTCCCACCTGAACTGGATTGCTGTGGTGACTCCAAGGACGGTCGCGGCGGATCGTTCCGAATCTAACCGATGTTGAGGCTGGCAAGAGCGCCGGCCCGGCGTCCCCGGCAAAATATTTTTCACCGGCTCGATTTTGACTCTTGCGCCGCTCGCGAGTGGTGGAAATCCGGCGCGTCGCGGCGTTGCACAATGCTAAGACAGCGGGCGATCCGGCAGCTCTTCGCGGTTAATCGGGCATTGACCCTATTGCGCGCGAGTCCGGGTTGATTCACTATCCATAGTGGTTGGGCACCGAGGGGGACCCACAAGACCTAGTTTTGGCGGCTCCGCATAGCCATATGTCGGAGGCAGGACCTTGCGGCTCTTGCGTAGTCCCCGAGGCACCCGTCTGGGGAGCGATCTGGGGAAAAGTAATCCCCCGAAGCGCGCCCCGAAATGATAGTTCGGGTGCTTCGGCCCCGATTCGAACGAATGCGGAACATCGGGGCCGGGAACCCCGTTCTTCCGAACACCAGACGGGCGGGGACACAATGGATTTCAGGACTGGGAACGAGGCGGCCATGGGGCTCGATGACACCACTGCGGATGCGATCGACAGCCCGGCAACGGACGCTGCACCCGGCAAGAAGGCGGCACTGAGCATGGACAAGCACGACAAGGGCAGCGACGCGCTGGTCGCCGACATGGCTGCGGGCGCGATGGCCGAGGCGGTCGCCACCGTGGCCAAGGCCGCGAAGAAGCCCGCCGACGACAGCAAGAAGATCGCCGACCGGCGCTTCAAGGTCGTCACCGATGCCAGCCGCGACGCGCTGCTGACCGATTTCGGCAAGGAAACCCTCGACGACCGCTACCTGCTGCCGGGCGAGACCTACCAGGATCTGTTCGCCCGCGTGGCCGATGCCTACGCCGACGACCAGGATCACGCCCAGCGGCTGTACGACTACATCTCCAGGCTGTGGTTCATGCCGGCGACCCCGGTGCTGTCGAACGGCGGCACCAACCGCGGCCTGCCGATCAGCTGCTACCTCAATTCGGTGAGCGACAGCCTCGAAGGCATCGTCGGCACCTGGAACGAGAACGTCTGGCTCGCCAGCCGCGGCGGGGGGATCGGTACCTACTGGGGCAACGTGCGCGGGATCGGCGAGCCGGTCGGCCTCAACGGCAAGACCAGCGGCATCATCCCGTTCGTCCGCGTGATGGACAGCCTGACGCTGGCGATCAGCCAGGGCTCGCTGCGGCGCGGCTCGGCCGCTTGCTATCTCGACATCTCGCACCCCGAGATCGAAGAGTTCCTCGAGATCCGCAAGCCCTCGGGCGACTTCAACCGCAAGGCGCTGAACCTGCACCACGGGGTGCTGGTCAGCGACGCGTTCATGGAAGCGGTCCGCGCCGGCGACGAGTGGAAGCTCACCAGCCCCAAGACCGGCGAAGTGCGCGCCACCGTCGACGCCCGCTCGCTGTTCCAGAAGCTGGTCGAAACCCGCCTCGCGACCGGCGAGCCGTACATCGTGTTCTCCGACACCGTGAACCGGATGATGCCGCGCCACCATCGCGAGCTCGGCCTCAAGGTCTCGACTTCGAACCTGTGCAGCGAGATCACGCTGCCGACCGGGATCGATCACCTCGGCAACGATCGCACCGCGGTGTGCTGCCTGTCTTCACTGAACCTGGAAACCTGGGAGCAGTGGGAAGGCGACAAGATGTTCATCGAGGACGTCATGCGCTTCCTCGACAACGTGCTGCAGGACTACATCGACCGCGCGCCGGATGAGATGGCGCGGGCCAAGTACTCGGCCGCCCGCGAGCGCAGCGTCGGTATGGGCGTGATGGGCTTCCACTCGTTCCTGCAGATGAAGAACATCGGCTTCGAAAGCCCGATGGCGAAGGTCTGGAACCTGAAAATGTTCAAGCACATCGCCGCCAAGGCCGAAGAGGCGAGCATGGTGCTGGCCGAAGAGCGCGGCCCCTGCCCCGACGCCGCCGATGCCGGCGCGATGGAGCGGTTCAGCTGCAAGATGGCGATCGCGCCGACCGCGTCGATTTCGATTATCTGCGGCGGCACCAGCGCGTGCATCGAGCCGATCCCGGCCAACATCTACACCCACAAGACCCTGTCGGGCAGCTTCGTGGTGAAGAACCCGTACCTCGAAAAGCTGCTCGAGAAGAAGAGCAAGAACTCCACCAACGTGTGGAACTCGATCCTCGAGAAGGGCGGCTCGGTCCAGCACCTCGATTTCCTCACGCCCGAGGAAAAGGCGGTCTACAAGACCAGCTTCGAGATCGACCAGCGCTGGCTGCTCGAATTCGCCGGCGACCGCACGCCGTTCATCGACCAGGCACAGAGCCTCAACCTGTTCATCCCCGCCGACGTCGACAAGTGGGACCTCGCGATGCTCCACTTCCAGGCGTGGGAGAAGGGCATCAAGAGCCTCTACTACCTGCGCTCGAAGTCGGTGCAGCGCGCCGGGTTCGCCGGCGGGGTTGAAGCGGACAACACGCCCGAGGCGGCGAAGTACGAGCTGCCGAGCACCGACTACGACGAGTGCCTCGCCTGCCAGTAAATCCGGCTGGCCTGCGTAGAAAGTAACCGCCGAAGTCAGGGGAGGCCTTGTTCTTCAAGGGCTTTCAACCCCGCACTAAAATAACTGTCGTTTTAACTATGGTTATAGGCTGGACAGCGCCGTTCGGAATATGCAGGCGTCAAGTCCACGATGGAAGTGTCCGCGCCCGCCCTGCCGCATGTTGCGCTCAACTTCCATGGGTTGGGAACGCCCCATGCCGGCATCGATGCCAGTGAGCACTCGTTCTGGCTGTCGTTCGACGCGTTCGAGCGCATCCTCGACCGGATGGACGCGGATCCCGCACCGGGTCGTTTCCTGATCACCTTCGACGACGGCAACCACAGCGATCTCGAAGCTGCCGAGCGCCTGCAGCGGCGGGGGCGGAAGGGCCGTTACTATGTTCTGGCAGGCCGGATCGGCGAGCCAGGTTACCTCTCCTCTGATGAATTGAAGAGCCTTGCCGCTGGGGGCGCGGAGGTCGGCCTCCACGGCCGCGGTCACCTCGATTGGCGCTCAACCAACGACCGGCAACTGGCCGACGAGACGGTTGGCGCGCGGGAGGAAATTGCCGCCGCCACCGGGCGTCCGGTCGACGAGGTCGCGATCCCGTTCGGCGCGTACGATTCTCGGGTGTTCGCCTGGCTCCAACAGCAGGGCTTCCGCCACATCCTCACCAGCGATCGCGGCACGTTCGATCCGGATGCACAGGTGTGGAACCGCAACACAATCATGGCCGAAATGGATGCGGCCGCGATCGACGCCATCCTTTCTCCCGGCCACCACCCGCTGGAGCGGATCACGATGGCTGCGTCGCAGGTCTATCGCCGCCGCTTTCGCTAGACGGCGCGCCCGGTCCGGCGATCCATTCATCCCGGCGCGACCACACGCTCCGCCAGTAATCCGCCTTGGAGCCGAACCGCTTCACGCCGAGCCCGGCGGCCAGCGCGGTCGCCATGCGCCGCAACGCTACCCCGCCTATGGTCGAGGCGCGGGCAATGGCGCGTTCGGCTCCATGCATGTGAAGATCGATCACGCCCAAGGTCGACTGCAGGGTATAGATCGCCTTCTGTACCGGGTCGCGGTTGCTCGCCCCATCGTAGTGGATGATCGTCGCGGCCGGGCTAATCATCGGC
>JAEWKG010000337.1 GCA_023386135.1 Pseudomonadota bacterium
GCACAGCGCTGGCGGGCTTCGACAAGCTCAGCCCGCGCGGGGTGCGTGAGCCGCGCCCGCCCAAGTTCGACGCCGACGATCTCTACGCGATCATCCCCGACGACGTCCGCGCGCCTTACGACGTGCACGAAGTCATCGCGCGGATCGTCGACGGCAGCGAGTTCCACGAGTTCAAGGCGCTCTACGGCAGCACGCTGGTGTGCGGGTTCGCGCACATCTGGGGCATGCCGGTGGCGATCCTTGCCAACAACGGGGTGCTGTTTTCCGAGAGCGCGGTGAAGGGCGCGCACTTCATCGAGCTCGCTTGCCAACGGCGCATTCCGCTGCTGTTCCTGCAGAACATCTCCGGCTTCATGGTCGGCGGCAAGTACGAGGCGGAAGGCATCGCCAAGCACGGCGCCAAGCTGGTCACCGCGGTCGCCACCGCCACCGTGCCCAAGATCACCGTGCTGATCGGCGGCAGCTTCGGCGCGGGCAACTACGGCATGGCCGGCCGCGCCTATTCCCCGCGCTTCCTGTTCTCCTGGCCCAACAGCCGCATCAGCGTGATGGGCGGCGAGCAGGCCGCGAGCGTGCTCGCCACCGTCCACCGCGACGCCGACAACTGGACCCCGGACCAGGCCGAGACCTTCAAGGCCCCGATCCGCCAGAAGTACGAGGACGAGGGCAATCCCTACTACGCCACCGCGCGACTGTGGGACGACGGAGTGATCGACCCCGCGCAGACCCGCGACGTCCTCGGCCTCGCCTTCGCCGCTACGCTGGAAGCCCCGATCGCCGAGCGCCCGGCGTTTGGCGTGTTCCGCATGTAGGCGCCGCCTTTCGCTACATAACATAAGTTGCTACTCCCTCGTCCGGGGGAGAGATGGGCAAACAGCGTTCAGACGCGTCGCTGCTATCGCGCTTCGTGCGCCGCGTGCTTATCGCGCTCTATCGCTGGAAAGGCTGGCGGCTCGAGGGCAGCCATCCGGGGGTCGACAAGTTCGTCATCACCGGCGCGCCGCATACCTCGAACTGGGATTTCGTGTTCTTCATCGGCGCGACGCACCAGCTCGGTATCCGGCCGAGCTTCATGGGCAAGCACACCTTGTTCAAGTGGCCGCTGGCACGCTTCATGCGCGACATGGGCGGGATCCCGGTCGACCGGTCGAGGCGCGGTTCGAACTATGTCGAGCAAGTCGCGCAGGAGTTTGCCCGGTCCGATCACCTCGCGCTGGTCGTCGCCCCGGAAGGCACGCGCAGTTCGACCGGCGTGTGGCGCTCGGGGTTCTGGCACATCGCCAAGGCAGCCGGGGTTCCGATCGTGCCCGCCTGGGTCGATGACCGGTCGATGCGCGGCGGGATCGGTGCGCCGCTGTGGCCCGGCGACGACCTCTCCGCCGATCTCGCCAAGCTTGCCGCATTCTACCGCTCGGTCATGCCGGACTGCCAGCGCTTCGCCGTGCTGGAGGCGTCTGTTAACGAGGCACCCCCATGATCGAGGCGCTGCTCGCCAACGCTGCAATGCTGCTCGGCGCGGTGCTGTTGCTGTGGGCCGTCGCGGTCCGGATCGGGGACGTGTCCTTTATCGACGCCTTTTGGGGCGGGGGCATGGCGCTGCTCGCGGCGCTGAGCTGGCTGCGGCTGGGCGCGCCGGGCCCGCTCGCCGACATGATTGCCGCGATGGCCGTAGTGTGGGGCGGGCGGCTGGCGATCTATCTCTTCCGCCGCTGGCGGCGAGAGGGCGAGGACGCGCGGTACGCCCGCATGCTCGGAAAGGCGCGCGAGCAGGGCAAGTTCGCGAGCGCCGCGCTGACCAAGGTGTTCCTCGGCCAGGCGCTGCTGCTGTTCCTCGTCAGCAGTCCCGCGCAAGTCGGCATACTGGCTGCGGGAAGAGGGCAGCAGGTCAGCGGGCTTGCGCTCTGTGGCCTCGCCTTGTGGACGGTCGGCGTGTTTTTCGAATGGACCGGCGACTGGCAGCTAGCTCACTTCCGCGCCGATCCTGCGAATAAGGGCCAAGTGATGGACCGGGGCCTGTGGCGCTACACCCGCCATCCGAACTATTTCGGCGACGTGTGCGCGTGGTGGGGCATCTGGCTTGCCGCCGCCAGCGCGGGCTGGTGGGTCGCCGCGTGGACCGTGGCCGGGCCGCTGTTCCTGACCTTCACCCTCACGCGTTGGTCGGGCAAGCCGCTGCTCGAGGCCCGGCTCGCGAAGCGCCGCCCCGGCTATGCCGATTACGTCGCGCGCACTTCAGGCTTCTTCCCACTGCCGCCGAAATCGCGCCGATAGCGCCGCGAAACCCGCACGATCGGGCGAACATTGCGTGCCCGCCCTCTTCACGCCGCCCGCCGCACGCCCTAAATTGCGATCGTTACAGTTCGACGGGAGCGAATCATGAGCGGCGCCGGGACTCACCCCGACAGCGAAAAGCAGCGGCTGCTCGGCGTGGCCGAGCGGATGATCGAGGAGCGCGGCGACGCGGTCAGCGTCGGTGCGCTGGCGGTGTTTGCCGGCGTCCCCCGCGCGCGGGTGGAGGCGATCTTCCCCGACGACGACAGCCTGTTCGACGCGGTGGTCGAGACCTGGTTCGAGGAGCACACCGCGATCATGGAAGACGTGGTGGCGAGCGACCTGCCGCCCAACCGCAAGATGTACGAATTCTTCGCCCGCCGCTTCCGCCTCAACCGCGAACGCTACCGGGCCAATCCGGCCGCCTTCAAGGCGTACTGCGAGCTGGGCGCGGCGCAGTTCGAGCGCATCCGCGGCTACGTCGACCTCGCCGATCACTACCTGTGCGAGCTGATCGCGCAGGCCCAGGCCGAGGGTGCCTTCGAGGGGCTGGCGATCGACCGGGCGCTGAGCCTGATCAACCAGATGGTGTTACCCTACACCCTCGCCGAAGTGGTGATCTTCATGGACGAGCGGCTTAGCGAGGAGAAGCTCGGCCAGATCGTCGACACGCTGTTCGCCGGGCTCTCGGCCGCGGGCGGCGGCGCGCAGGGTGTGACGGGGTTGCGAGCGGCCTGATCGGCTAGTGGTCGTCGCTGTCGCGGCGGCGGGTAGCGTCGGTCACGTTCTCGTCGTGCCCGCTCTTGTCGCTGAAAAACGCGAGCGCGAACAGGCCTGTCCCGAGTACCACCGACAGGAACACACCGAGGATGCTGGCGATGATCATATGCACCGTCAGCGGTCCCTGAGTGTGCAGCCAGTACAGCGCGCCGACCACCATCACCACGGCAACCACCACGATCACCAGCAGCATCCGGCGAAATTCGCGGCGGGCTTGATCGCGGCGTGTCGGCATGATGACTCCTGAACCTTGGGTACACAGTGTGCAACCCGATCTAGGCCCGCTTCGCACGCTTCGCCAACTATGGGCCGATGATGGTCACCCGACCCACCGGCGGCACCTGCACCATCGCCTTGCCGCGCAGGTATTCCTCCATCGAATCCAGATCGAGCGGGCCGACTTGCGGGTTGGTGCCCCGTTTGAAGGTCACGAACCCGTCGCCGCCCGCGGCGATGAAGTTGTTGAGCGTCACGCGGTAGGCCTTGGCCGGATCGATCGGCTGGCCGTTCAGTGCCGCCTTGACCACCCGCTGCCCCGCCGGCTTCGACGGGTCGAGCGTCATGGTGAAGCCCTCGCTCACCGCCAGGACGTTCCAGTCGTTCATGTTGGCGAACTGCTCTTCGAGGATCTGCAGCAGTTGCGCGCCGGTGTAGGTCATCGTCACCAGCGTGTTGCCGAACGGCTGGACCGCGTAGATGTCGCCGAAGGTCACCACTCCCCCCTCCCGCGCGACGAGGTCGGTGCGGATGCCGCCGGGATTCATGAACGCGACCACCGCGCCGGCATTTCGGGTCGAGGCGAGCTGGCCGTCGGCGACGAGATTGCCGAGGGTGCTCTCGGGCTTCTTCTTGGTCGCCGAGGCGGAGATGCGGCCGACCGGGCGGTTGGACACTTCGGCTGCGGCCGCGACGTACTTCGCGACGTAGGCCGCGACCTCGGGGTCCGGCGCCGGCGCGTCGAACGCGGCGTTGACCGGACGCCCCTCACCAGCGCTCTGCACCGGCACGTTCCTCGCCGCGATCGCGGTCACGTCGTGCAGGCGCGGGTCGATTGTCAGCGCGATGTCGGTCAGCAGCGTGCCGCCATAGCCCGCGCTGGTGACAGTGAAATGCCGGGTCGGATCGACCTTCGAGAAGTCGCACACGTAGGCTTTGTGCGTGTGCCCCGAGATGACGAGGTCGATGCGCGGATCGAGCTTGTCGAGGATCGCGCGCAAGTCGCCCGCCATCGAGCCGCAGCCGGTGTAGCTGTCGCCGGGTTCTGGGACGAGACCTTGGTGGATCGCCACCACCACCGCGTCCGCGCCCTCGGCCAGCACCTTCGGCACCAGCGCGTTGATCGTTGTCGCTTCGTCCTCGAAGGTCAGGCCCTTGATCCCCTCGGGCGAGACGATCTGGTCGGTGCCCTTGAGCGTCAGACCGATCACGCCCACCGCAACCGCGTCCTTGCCGGTGCCGAAGCGCTTGATGCCGTAACCCGGGAACAGCGTGGTGCCGTCCGCCTGCCGCACGTTGGCGGCGAGGATCGGGTAGTCGGTGCCCTTGTAGCCGGGTTCCACCGCGCACGGCTCGCGCAGGGTGAACTTCTCGCACCCGCCTTCGCGCAGGCGCTTGAGTTCCTTCCAGCCGCGGGCGAATTCGTGATTGCCGACGCTGGTGAAATCGAGATGGATGCGGTTCATCACCCCCACGGTCGGCTCATCGAGAAACAGCGAGGAGGACAGCGGACTGGCGCTGATCAGGTCACCCGCGGCGATGGCCATGTTGTAGGGGTTCTGGTCGCGGATCTTCTCGACCGCGGTGGCGAACCACGCGGCGCCGCCGGCGTAGACTTCCTGTTTGCCCCCCTGTCCGTCTTCCAGCAGGATCGGCCGCTTGATCGGCTCGAGGTTGCCGTGGAAATCGTTGAGCCCGACGATGCGGACGGTGACCGGTTCGGACGGGGCCTTGGGAACCGTGGCACAGGCGGCGAGCGCGGCGGCGAGCGGCAGCGCGAGGAGTTGGCGGATCATGGGTGCGCGGATTGCACCGCGGCGGTGACGGCTTCAAGGCCATTTTCCCGCGCGGCGATCGGTTCCTGAAAAAACAGGAAAAAAGCGTCATTTAGTGCGCATGGCTGGCGGAACCGGACCCGGTGGGGGGCGTTCGAAGAATCCCATGCCGATGGGAGGGTTTGAATCAGGGAGCCTCGGCCATGACGCTCGACCCGATCGCCCTCGGCGCCATCTTGGCCCTGCTGATCGTCGCCGCGCTGCTGTTGTGGTGGCTCTATCGCTCGCGCCGCACCTCGGCGCTGCGCGACCGGTTCGGCAAGGCGGAATACGACCGCACGCTCGACCAGCACGGCGCGCGCGCCAAGGCGGAAGCGGCGCTGCTGGAGCGCGAGAAGCGCGTCCATGCACTCGACTTGCGTGCGCTGGAGCCGGAGGAGCACACCCAGTTCACCGAGCGCTGGCACGCCGCCAAGGCGCGCTTCGTCGACGATCCAGCCGCCGCCGTCGGCGATGCCGACCGGGTGATCGGCGAGGTCATGCGTGCGCGCGGCTATCCCGTCGACGACTTCGACGCGCGCTACGAAAGCCTGACGGTCGATCACGGCGCGGTGGCGCAGAACTACCGCGCCGGCCACGCTATCGCGCTGCGCTCGGTCGAGGGCCAGGCGACCACCGAGGATTTGCGCCAGGCGCTGATCCACCACGAAGCGCTGTTCGGGGAACTGGTGGCGGAGGAACCCGCGGAGGCGGCGTCTAAGGCTGAGGCGTCACCTGCATAGGCACGCAGGCGTAGGCTTCGATCAGCGCCTTCTCGACCGCCTCGGCCGCCGGATCGCGAGTCGGCTGCATGAATTGCAGCACCGCCGCGCGCCGCCCAGCCGCATCACGCGCCGGAAGGCACACTTGGCGCGCGGTGCCGCGATGAAACTCGCGCGCCTCGATCACCGCCGCGACGCCCTGGATGAACCCGTCGCACCGCGCGACCCGCAGCGGGTCCTTGTCCTTGCACTCGACCAGCAGCCACGAGGCATTGATGCCGGCGATGCCGTCCTCATAGGGCGCGAGCACGTCTTCCGCAGCGAGCGGAGCCGCCGACAGCAGGCCTGCCGCCGCTAACGAAGCCAGGAACCGCATCAGACGTCGAGGTTCGCGACGTTCAGAGCATTGTCCTGAATGAACTCGCGGCGCGGTTCGACGACATCGCCCATCAGCCGGGTGAAGATCTCGTCGGTCACGTCAGCATCCTCGACCTTTACCTGCAGCAGCGCGCGGTTCTCCGGATCGAGGGTGGTCTCCCACAGCTGCTCGGCGTTCATTTCGCCGAGGCCCTTGTAGCGGCTGATCGACAGGCCTTTGCGCCCGGCGGCAAGCACCGCGTCGAGCAGTTGCGACGGCCGGGTGATCGCGCCATCGCCAACGACCGGCGCTTCGACCCCAGGTTGAACCTCTTGTGCGTCGTCCTGCTCGTCCGCAACCGGCTCGGGTTCGGGCTCCGCCTCGGCGGATGCACGGGCAAACCGGCTGGGCGTGGCGAAGGCCTCGGCGTGCTCCTCGGCCAGCTTGTGCAGCTTCCTCGCCTCGGCGCTGTCGAGGAACTTGCCCTCGATCTCATGCGCATCGGTTACCCCCCGCCAACGGCGGGCGAACACGATCGACCCGTCGTCACGGCGCTGGACGCTCCACTCGGCCTCCGGATCGCCCTGACCCAACCGGCGCGCCGCCAACTCGAGCGCAGCCATCCGGCCCGCGGCGTCGAGCGCCGGATCGAATACCCCGGCGAGCGCCATCTGCTCGATCACCGCCGGGTCGTACTTGCGCGGCACGAAGCCGAGCAGGCTGCGGATGCGCAGCGCGTACTCGACCAGCGCCGCGAGATCGGCGCCGGTGCGTGCGCCTTGCTGCGTTTCCAGCACGCGGCCCGCGGTGCCGCCCTCGACGAGGTAGCGGTCGAGCGCCGCCTGGTCCTTCAAGTACACCTCGCTGCGCCCCTTGCTCACCTTGAACAGCGGCGGCTGGGCGATGAACAGGTGCCCCGCCTTGACGATGTCCGGCATCTGCCGGTGGAAGAACGTCAGCAGCAGCGTGCGGATGTGCGCACCGTCCACGTCGGCGTCGGTCATGATGACGATCTTGTGGTAGCGCAGCTTTTCGAGGTTGAACTCGTCGCGCAGGCCGGTGCCCATCGCCTGGATCAGCGTGCCGACTTCCTTGGAACTGATGATCCGGTCGAACCGCGCCCGCTCGACGTTGAGGATCTTGCCCCGCAGCGGAAGGATCGCCTGATACTTGCTGTCGCGGCCCGACTTGGCCGAGCCGCCCGCGCTGTCGCCCTCGACCAGGAACAGCTCGCACTTCGACGGATCGCGCTCGCGGCAGTCGCTGAGTTTGCCCGGCAGCGACGCGACCGACATGGCGCCCTTGCGGCTCATCTCGCGCGCCCGGCGGGCAGCCTCGCGCGCGGCGGCGGCGTCGACGATCTTCTGGATGATCTGCTTGGCGTCGGCGGGGTTTTCCTCCAGCCACTCCGACATCTTCTCACCCATCAGCGCCTCGAGCGGCTGGCGGACTTCCGATGAAACCAGCTTGTCCTTGGTCTGCGAGCCGAACTTGGGATCGGGCAGCTTTACCGAGACGATCGCGGTCAGCCCTTCGCGCATGTCCTCACCGGTGAGGCCGACCTTTTCCTTCTTCAGCAGGCCGGTGCGTTCGGCGTAGGAATTGACCGTGCGGGTCAGCGCCGCGCGGAACGCCGCCAAGTGGGTGCCGCCATCGCGCTGCGGTATGTTATTGGTGAAGCACAGCACGTTCTCGTAGTACGAATCGTTCCACTCCAGCGCGACGTCGATGCCGATGCCGTCCTTGTCGGCCGAGACCGAGATCGGCTCCGGCACCAGCGCCTGCTTGTTGCGGTCGAGGAACTTCACGAACGCGGCGATACCGCCCTCGTAGTAGAGGTCGTGCTCCAGCGGCTCTTCATGCCGCAGGTCGCGCAGCTTGATGCGCACGCCGGAGTTGAGGAATGCGAGCTCGCGGTAACGGTGCTCGAGCTTCTCGAAGTCGTACTCGGTGACGTTCTTGAACGTGTCGGTCGACGCCATGAAGGTGACGCGGGTGCCGTTGCGCTCGCGGCCCGGGCCCTTGACGATCAGCGGCCCCACGGCGTCGCCGTTCTCGAACCGCATCCAGTGTTCCTTGCCGTCGCGCCAGATGGTGAGCTCCAGCCATTCCGACAGCGCGTTGACGACCGAGACGCCCACGCCGTGGAGGCCGCCCGAGACCTTGTAGGCGTTATCGTCGCTGGTGTTCTCGAACTTACCGCCGGCGTGCAGCTGGGTCATGATGACCTCGGCCGCCGAGACGCCTTCTTCCTTGTGCATGTCGACCGGAATGCCGCGGCCGTTGTCCTCGACCGAGACCGAGCCGTCGGGGTTGAGCTCGATCAGCACCAGGTCGCAGTGACCCGCCAGCGCCTCGTCGATCGCGTTGTCGGAAACCTCGAACACCATGTGGTGTAGGCCCGATCCGTCGTCGGTATCGCCGATGTACATGCCCGGGCGCTTGCGGACGGCGTCGAGGCCTTTCAGGACCTTGATGCTGTCGGCCCCGTAGGCGTTCGAATTCGCGGTGTTTTCGGTGCTATCGTCCATGCCCAGCATATAGGCACGAGAGGCCGATTTAGGAACCCGCGCAGGGCCCTTCCATCCACAATCGTTTCCTGCTTTTGTCCCGGGCGAATCGCAGGGGAGAATGTGATGAAAAAGGCAATCCTGGGGGCGGTCGCGGCTTCCTTGTTGACAACTTCGGCGCTGGCGCAAGTCGCCACCGGCGTGCAGGGCCCGCTGCGGCCCGACCAGCAGAAGTTCTTCGACCTCTACAAGGAGCTGGTCGAGACCGACACGTCGGTGAACGGCGGCAGCTGCACCCAGGCCGCGGCGCAGATCGCCACGCGGATGAAGGCGGCGGGCTTCACCGACGATCAGCTGATCCCGTTCTCGGTCGCCGAGCATCCGCAGGACGGCGGGCTGGTGGCGATCCTGCCCGGAACCTCCAAGACGCTGAAGCCGATGCTGCTGCTCGCGCACATCGACGTCGTCGCGGCCAAGCGCGCCGACTGGGTGCGCGATCCGTTCAAGCTGATCGAGGAGAACGGCTACTATTACGCCCGCGGCATTATCGACGACAAGTTCCAGGCCGCGACCTGGTCCGACACGCTGATCCGGCTGAAGCAGGAGGGCTTCAAGCCCAAGCGCACGATCAAGATGGCGCTCACCTGCGGCGAGGAGACCGACACCGCGTTCAACGGGGCGGCGTACCTGTCGAAGGAAAAGCGCGACCTGATCGATGCGGCGTTCGCATTGAACGAGGGCGGCGGCGGGCGGACCGACGGCAAGGGGCACCTGCTGGTGCAGACCATCCAGGTCGGCGAAAAGGTCTATCAGGATTACAAGCTGACCGCGACCAACCCGGGCGGGCACAGCTCCGCGCCGCCGCCGGACAACGCGATCTACGATATCGCCCGCGCGCTCGACAAGATTTCGGCGCTCGAGTTCCCGGCCGAGTTCAGCGACACCACCCGCGCGTTCTTCAGCAAGTCCGGCGCCTTACGCAGCGATGACACCGGCAAGGCGATGGTCGCACTGACCAAGGACCTGAACGATGCGCAGGCGATGGCGCTGGTCAACAAGGACAAGTCGCTTCATTCGATGCTGCGCACGACCTGCGTGGCGACGATGATCGAGGGCGGTCATGCCCTGAACGCGCTGCCCCAGCGCGCCGAGGCGAACGTCAACTGCCGCATCTTCCCCGGCCACACGCCGGCGGAGATCAAGGACCAGCTCGCCGCGGCGATCGGCAACCCCAACATCACGATCGCCTATGGCCGCGAGGACAAACCGCTCGCCAAGCCCCCCGCGCTCGACCCCAAGCTGGTCGGCCCGATGGAGACGCTGGCGGCGAAGTATTTCCCCGGCGTCCCGGTGATCCCGACGATGTCGACCGGCGCCACCGACGGCGTCTACACCGGCGGCGCGGGCATCCCGACTTACGGCGTTCCGAGCATCTGGGGCGATCCCGACGGCAATGGGACGCACGGCCTCAACGAACGGGTCGAGGTCAAGGCGGTCTACACCGCGCGCGACTACCTGTTCGACCTGGTGAAGGAGCTGTCGAGCAAGTGACGGCTGAGGATATCGCCGCCCGCCTCGGCGAGCCGTTCGGCTCGTTTCCGCAAGTGCTCGCCGACTGGGCGGCGGTCCAGCCCGGCAAGGTCGCCCTGCGCGATGAGCAGGGCGAGCTGACCTGGGGCGCGTTAGCGGAACGGGTCGAGCGGATCGCCGCGCGGCTGCAAGCGACCGGGCTCGAACGCGGGCAGTCGGTGGCGATCCTCGGCACTTCGACGATTCCCTACGCGCTGGTGTTCCTGGCCGCGGTGCGCGCCGGCGGCGTCGCGGCGCCACTCACCACCAGCGCCAGCGCCGAGCAGCTTGCCGGAATGGCCGCGGACAGCGGCGCGCGGCACCTGTTCATCGACCGCGCCAAGCTGACCGAGCTCGGCGAGGGGTTCATGCCGAACCTCGAGCGGATCGTGCTCGACGAAGACCTCGATTCATGGATGGCGCCAGCCGGAAAGCGCGCCGCGCCGCTCGCGCCGGCCGAGAGCGATCCGTTCAACATCATCTATTCGAGCGGCACCACTGGCATCCCCAAGGGCATCGTCCATTCGCACCTGATGCGCTGGCGGCAGTTCACCGGCACTGCGCAGGCCTTCCGCGCGACGGGACAGGACGTGATCAGCCTCGCCTCCACCCCGCTTTATTCGAACACCACGATGATCGCCTTCCTGCCGCCGCTGCTCGCGGGCGGCACGGTGCGGGTCATGGGCAAGTTCGATACCAAGCGCTGGCTCGCGCACGCGCAGGCGGACCGGACCAACGTCACCATGCTGGTGCCGGTGCAGTACCAGCGGCTTATGGACGAGCCGACGTACGACGACTTCGACCTTTCCGCGCTGCAGGCCAAGTACTGCACCTCCGCCCCGTTCTCGGCCGAGCTCAAGCGCGAGGTGTTGCGTCGGATGCCGGGCACATTGATCGAGATCTACTCGATGACAGAGGGCGGCGTCGTGTGCCTGCTGCAGGCGCACGAGTTTCCCGACAAGCTCCACACCGTCGGCCGGGCTGCGCCGGGCAGCGAGCTGAAGGTGCTCGATGACGAGGACAACGCCGTGCCGCCGGGCACGCCGGGCAACCTGATCGGCCGCTCGGGCACGATGATGTCGGGCTACAAGAACCAGCCGGGCAAGACCCGCGAGGGCTACTGGACCGACCCCGAGAGCGGCGAGACCTGGCAGCGAATGGGCGACATCGGGAGGATCGACGAGGACGGCTTCGTCGAACTGGTCGGCCGTGCCAAGGACATGATCATCTCGGGCGGGTTCAACATCTATCCGAGCGATCTCGAAGCCGTGCTCGAAACCGATCCGCGCGTGGCGGAGGCCGCGGTGGTGGGGATGGACAGCCGCAAGTGGGGCGAAACCCCGGTCGGCTTCGTGCGGCTGATTCCGGGCACGCCGGAAGCGGCGGTGCAGTCGATCCTGACCGAAACCAACGGCAAGCTGGGCAAGACCCAGCGGTTGGCGGCGCTACTGACGATCGACGAGATGCCGCGCAGCCATATCGGCAAGCTGCTCAAGACCGAGCTGCGGGAGCGCGCCGCGGCCGAACTGGTAATCGATTAACCCCCAAACGCAAAAGGCCCGAGGGAAACCCCGGGCCTTGCGGTTAGGCGATGGTCGCGCCGAGCGTGAGGCCGCTGATGGCCACCGCGGCGAAGAACGCCAGGACGTGCGATGCGAGACGCATGGTCTTGCTCCCTGTTGAAAATGGCACCCGGTGTAATCGGCCGCCCGAACGAGCGTCTGACCCCGGTGATGCAGTAGAGAAATATTATTACGCGTGACTTTTCACAAATGAGAAGAGCGCGGGATCTGTTGCATTTGACGCAATGGGTGCCTGCACTTCACGGACGCACTGGAAAATCGTGCCAGGTCAGCGCCGCACGCGCGCACTTGCTCGACCGGCTGCGCCGATCGCAACGCGAAAGATTGGACCTGGTGGACGAGGTGAAAACGAAGCGGCGGCCTCGAGGGGGAGAGAGTAGGCCGCCGCTTCGTATCAATTCGCGGGCCGCCCAAGGGCGGGGGCGAAGCACGCTGCCGTGGACCGGAAGAGGTCCGCGGGCGCTGGCCGGACCCGCCTGTTCAGGGGGGAGAGGACGGGGCGTCGTCCGGCTTCACGCGGAGAACTAATCTTTCGCCAAGCTTTTCACAAATGAGTTTAGCGCGCGATGAGTTGCACCACGCGCAACTATCGCCCGACGCGGCGCACCCCGCTCAGGAACAGGCCGACGGCGACCGTCGCGATCGTCGCCGACAGCACTAGCGGCATGGCGGGGAAATGGGCGATCGCGCCGGGTCCGGAAAACTTCGCGAACACAAAGGCGTAAAGTGGTGGACCGGCGATTTGCGCGATCGAGCCCACCGCCTGGGTGGCGCCCTGAAGCTCGCCCTGGCTCGACGCGCCGTCCGCGCCGCTCTCGACCGCGCGGCTGTTGAGAGCGTTGAGCGAGGGGTAGATCAGCCCTTGCAGGCCGTTGATCAGGATCGCGGCATAGACGACCACTTCCGACCGGGCGACCGCGAACAGGGCGGTCGCGGTGATGACCGCGCAGAGCCCGACGATCACCGCGCCGACCTCGCCGATCCGCGGCACCAGCCGGCCCAGCAGCACGCCCTGCACCAGCGCGCTGCCGACCCCG
The DNA here is from genome assembly GCA_023386135.1 of Pseudomonadota bacterium. Classification (GTDB taxonomy): domain Bacteria; phylum Pseudomonadota; class Alphaproteobacteria; order Sphingomonadales; family Sphingomonadaceae; genus Tsuneonella. The sequence goes on from JAEWKG010000337.1 coordinate 12,861, forward strand.
ACCGCGGCGAGCGACAGACCGATCTGCCACGCGTTCCACCCGTAGGCCTCGATCGCGAAGTAGGCCCAGATCGACGGATAGACGATGTGCGCGAGCTGCCACACGCCGATCGCGGCGATGGTCCACAGCACGGTCCGGCTCTGCCTTCCCAGCGCGCGCAGTCCGGCGAAGGCGTTGGCGCGGGCGAAGCTGAACGGGCGACGCTGGCCCGCGGGCAGGCTCTCGCGCAGCACGAACGTGCCGAACAGCACGTTGACGAACGCCAGCCCCGCCGCGGCGAGGAACGGGACGCGCGGCCCGAAGGTGCCGAGCAGGCCGCCGATCGCGGGTCCGATGATGAACCCGAACCCGAACGCCATGCCCATCAGCCCGAAGCTCGCGGCGCGCTTCTCCGGCGGGGTGACGTCGGCGATGTAGGCGTAGGCCGCCCCGTAGCTCGCGCCGGTGACGCCGGCGACCATCCGCCCGACGACCAGCCAGCCGAGGCTCGGCGCCAGGCCCTGCACGAGGTAGTCGATCCCGAATGCGCCAAGGCACGCGAGCAGCACCGGCCGCCGCCCGAAGCGGTCGGACAGGCTGCCGATGATCGGCGCGAACACGAACTGCATCGCGGCATAACCCGCCGCCAGCCACCCGGCCCACACCGCGGCGCTGTCGACCGGCATGTCGCCCAGGTGCATGATCAGCTGCGGCAGCACCGGCATGACGATGCCGAAGCCGATCATGTCGACCAGCACGACCGCGAACAGAAACCACAGGACCGCGCGCTGCTGCATGTGCCCCTCCCCTGCCACATAGGTTAGCCCGGCGCCGGGGACGGAGCAATGCGCGGTGCTGGACGCACGGGGGCAGAGCGAATATCGGCCCGCCATGGAACCCCAGCATCTCCCCGATTCCATCCTGATCGTCGATTTCGGCAGCCAGGTGACCCAGCTCATCGCCCGTCGCGTGCGCGAGGCGGGGGTCTATTCCGAGATCGCACCCTTCACCACCGCCGAGGAGGCGTTCCACCGGCTCAGGCCCAAGGGCATCATCCTCTCGGGTTCTCCCGCCGGGGTGCCGGACGAAGGCAGCCCCCGCGCGCCGCAGATCGTGTTCGACAGCGGCCTGCCCATCCTTGGCATCTGCTACGGCCAGCAGGTGATGACGCACCAGCTCGGCGGCACGGTCGAGGCGGGCAACCAGGGCGAATGGGACGGCGAGTTCGGCCGCGCGTTCCTGACCGTCACCAAGCCTTGCGCGCTGTTCGACGGCCTGTGGTCCGAAGGCGAACGGCACCAGGTGTGGATGAGCCACGGCGACAAGGTCACCCAGTTCGCGCCGGGCTTCGAAATCGTCGCCACCAGCGACGGCGCGCCGTTCGCGGTGATCGCCGACGAGAGCCGCAAATACTACGGCACCCAGTTCCACCCCGAGGTCGTCCACACGCCCGACGGCGGAAAGCTGATCGCCAATTTCGTGCGCCACGTCTGCGGCCTCACCGGCGACTGGACGATGGCCGAGTTCCGCAAGACCAAGATCGCCGAGATCCGCGCGCAGGTGGGCAGGGGCCGGGTGATCTGTGGCCTCAGCGGCGGGGTCGACAGCGCGGTCGCCGCGGTGCTCATCCACGAGGCGATCGGCGAGCAGCTTACCTGCGTGTTCGTCGATCACGGCCTGATGCGGCTTAACGAGGCGGAGCAGGTCGTCACCCTGTTTCGCGATCACTACAACATCCCGCTGGTCCACGTGAACGCGGAAGAGATGTTCCTCTCCGGCCTCGCCGGCGAGACCGACCCTGAAAAGAAGCGCAAGTTCATCGGCAAGGCCTTCATCGACCTGTTCGAAGCCGAGGCGAAGGCGATCGGCGGGGCGGATTTCCTGGCGCAGGGCACGCTCTATCCGGACGTGATCGAGTCGGTGTCGTTCACCGGCGGGCCGAGCGTCACGATCAAGAGCCATCACAACGTCGGCGGCCTGCCCGAGCGGATGAACATGGCGCTGGTCGAGCCCCTGCGCGAGCTGTTCAAGGACGAGGTCCGCGAACTCGGGCGTGAGCTCGGCCTGCCCGAAGTGTTCGTCGGCCGCCATCCGTTCCCCGGCCCCGGCCTCGCCATCCGCATTCCCGGCGAGGTCACCAAAGAACGCTGCGACATCCTGCGCAAGGCCGACGCGGTGTACCTCGAGGAAATCCGCAACGCCGGCCTCTACGACGCGATCTGGCAGGCCTTCGCGGTGCTGCTGCCGGTCCGCACAGTCGGGGTGATGGGCGACTATCGCACCTACGACAGCGTCCTCGCCCTGCGCGCGGTGACCAGCACCGACGGGATGACCGCCGACATCTATCCGTTCGATGCCGCCTTCCTCAGCCGCGTGGCGACCCGCATCGTCAACGAGGTGAAGGGCGTCAACCGGGTGGTGTACGACTACACTTCGAAGCCACCCGGCACGATTGAATGGGAATAAGCCCGGCTTGGGATGCAGCCGATGCGGCTGTCGTGCGGGCAATCCAGGCGCGACATAACGGCGAACCCATCCTCGCCGGCCTCGCCGGAGCGCAAGGTTCGGGCAAATCGACCATGGCACCGCGCGTGGCGCAGCGGCTGGAAGATGCCGGTTTGAGAGCCGCCGTTCTCGCGCTCGATGATTTCTACCTGACCCGCGCCGAGCGGGCGCAAATGGCCCGCACGGTCCACCCGCTGCTCGCCACGCGCGGGGTGCCCGGCACTCACGACATCGCGCTGCTGACCCGCACGCTGGACCGGCTGCTCGCTGGCGATAACGTGCAGATACCGCGCTTCGACAAGGCCACCGACGATCGCACCGCAGATATCCGCGAGATTGCGGGGCCGGTCGACGTGGTCCTGCTCGAAGGCTGGTGCATCGGCGCTCGCCCCCAGCCCGAGGCGGCGCTCGCCGATCCGGTGAACGACCTCGAACGGCGCGAGGATGCCGACGGACGCTGGAGGACCTGGGTGAACGATCGGCTGGCGACCGATTACGCGGCGCTGTTCGGCCGACTGGGGCTACGCATCCTCTTGCGCGCGCCCAGCTTCGATGTCGTGCTTAGGTGGCGGACCGAACAGGAACAGCAATTGCTGTTCGGCGGCATGAAAACACCGGCGATCAAGCGCTTCATTGACCACTACCAGCGCATCACCCGCTGGATGCTGGAGGACGAATCCGCCGACCTGGTGATCGATCTCGACCCGGATCGAACGCCCAAGGTCAGGGCCTGAAGCGCACCCCGGTCATCTCCTCCGACTTGCTCCACAACCGCTCGGCCAGCGCCTCGTCGCGCACGTGCGCCTGGACACCGCCCATCGGGTTGTCCTTGCGCGCCGGCTCGGCGACCTCGCAGTTCTCGAGATAGACCCCGCCCTTGTCCTCCAGCAGCGATGAGGTCGCGGCCCATACGGTGGTCGAGGCGCCCTGCTCTTCGCTCTTGAAGCGCTCGTTGACGTTGCCCTCGGCGTCGATCCACCCCATCGCCACCTGCTCCTCATTCGAGAGGTGCCGCTGCAACGGCGTCATGATCCCGCCCGGATGCACCGCGAACGCGCGCACGCCGTGCGGCTGGCCCAGCTTGTCGAGTTGCAGCGCGAACAGCGCGTTGGCGCTCTTCGCCTGCCCGTAAGCGAGCCACTTGTCGTAATCGCGCCGCTCGAAGTTCGGGTCGTCGAGATCGAGCCCGTTCAAGCGGTGCCCGATCGACGACAGCACCACCACGCGCGCGCCGTGGGCCGCCTCGAGCAGCGGCCACAGCCGCGCGGTCAGCTGGAAATGCCCCAGGTGATTGGTCGCGAACTGTCCCTCGTAGCCGCGCGCATCGCGAGCGAGCGGGCTCGCCATCACCGCCGCGTTGTTGATGAGGATATCGATCCGCTGCCACCGCTGCGCCACGGCCTGGGCGAATGAATCGATCGAGGCAGGATCGGCGAGATCGAGCGGCAGGATGGTGATCGCGCCGGGCACCTCGCGCAGCACCTCCTCCGCCTGCGCAGTCCGCCGCGCGCCGACGATCACCTGGGCCCCGGCGGCGGCTAGTGCGCGCACGGTCTCGGTGCCGATCCCCGAGTAGCCTCCGGTCACCACCACGTGCTTGCCCGTGAGATCGATCCCCTCGACCACCTCCATCGCGGTCGATCGGTATCCGAAGGGTGAGCCGACCGGCTCCTGCGCGCTGACCATGACTTCTTCTCCCACCGACAATCCCGGCCGCGCATACGACAACGGCCGCCCAGCAGAACTGGGCGGCCGCCGTTCGGATGTCCAGCGGCTCAGTCGGCCCGGGTGTAAGGGACGAAGTCGCCCAGGAACACGTTGCCGGTGTAAAAGCCCCCGTTGGTGTCGAAGGTCGTCACGATATCCTGCCGGCACAGCTGCGAGCCGGTCTGGCGGATCAGCAGCGCATCGTCGCTATCGAGCTCGCGGGCGTTCGCGGGCACGTTGACATAAATCGTGCGGCCGTGGCCGTAGACCACCGCGGTGCCGTCGATCACTTCGGAATCGCTGTTCACGCGGGTGTTGATGCAGTTCAGCGGCTTGCCGGCGACGCGGCCGTCGAGCAGCTTGGCGAGCTTCTGGTCGCCGGTCAGGCGTTCGCCGGCAACCGACGGGCCGGCGACCGTCACGGTCGCGGCGAGGGCTGCGAGGGCAAGGGCAATCCTTTTCATCGCTCATCTCCTTGGTGTTGGCCGCACCATTAACACACGCCAAATGAACCCGCGCTGACCTTACGCGGTTCCGCCCACGGTCAGCCCTTCGACCAGCAGGGTCGGCTGGCCGACGCCGGCCGGCACACTCTGCCCGCCCTTGCCGCACATGCCGACGCCTTCGTCCAGCGCCATGTCGTTGCCGATCCCGCGCACCTTGGTGAGGACGCTCGGCCCGTCGCCGATCAGGGTGGCGCCCTTGATCGGCGCGCCGAGCTTGCCGTTTTCGATCTTGTACGCCTCGGTGCAGCTGAAGGTGAACTTGCCGCTGACGATGTCGACCTGACCGCCGCCGAAGCTCTTGGCGAAGATGCCGTTCTTGACGCGGCTCAGAAGTTCGGCCGGATCGTCGTTGCCGGCGCGCATGAAGGTGTTGGTCATGCGCGGCATCGGCGCGTGGGCATAGCTCTCGCGGCGCCCGTTGCCGGTCGCCGAAACACCCATCAGCCGGGCGTTGAGCCGATCCTGCATGTAGCCCTTGAGGATACCGTCCTCGATCAGCACGGTCTCCTGCGTCGGAGTGCCTTCGTCGTCGATCGATAGAGAGCCACGGCGGTCCATGATGCTGCCGTCGTCGACGATCGTCACACCCGGGGCGGCGACACGGGTGCCGATCCGGCCCGAGAAGGCGCTGGTGCCCTTGCGGTTGAAATCGCCTTCGAGCCCGTGCCCGACCGCCTCGTGCAGCAGCACGCCGGGCCAGCCGGGGCCGAGCAGCACGGTCATCTCACCCGCGGGCGCGGCGACGCTGCCCAAGTTGGTCAACGCCTGCGCCACCGCCATGTCGATCGCTCTCGACCAGTTCGCTTCATCGAACAGCGCATCGTAGAGGTAACGCCCGCCCATGCCGAACGTCCCGGTCTCGCGCCGGCCATTGGCTTCGGCGACGACCGACACGTTGAGCCGCACCAGCGGGCGAATGTCTCGTGCGACGAAGCCGTCGGGCCGGACGATCTCGATCGCGCTCCACGACGCGGCGAGGTTGGCGGTCGCCTGCACCACGCGCGGATCGCGCGCGCGGGCGGCCGCGTCGATCTTTTCCAGCAGCGCCACCTTGTCGGCGAACGGCACCGCGTCGAGCGGGCTCGCGTCGGTGTAGAGATGGCGGTTGCTGCGCGGCGGCGGCGCGGCGTGTTCGCCCTTGGCGGGATCGAGCAAGCGCAGCGTTTCGCCCGCGCGGCGGATGGCGGCGGCGGAAATCTCGTTGGCGTGGGCGAAGCCGGTCATCTCGCCCGACACGCCGCGCAGGCCGAACCCGGCATCGCGCGAATAGTTGGCGGTCTTGAGCCGCCCGTCGTCGAACACGAACGCCTCGGTCGCGGCGAACTGGAGGTAGAGTTCGCCGTCGTCGCAGTCGCGCAAGGTCTCGGCGGCGAGCGCCTGCGCCTCGTCGGGGGTCAGCTTGCCGTCGGCATAGAGCAGCGCGTGCGGATCGGGTGTCATACACCCGATATGGGCGCGTAAGCGCGCTTAATCTAGGGCGTCGCGCCCGAAGAAATGTCGCTCAATGTCGCTTGATCGGCCCCGTCGGCCGGTCCGCCCCTCAGCACGAACCGCCGGTCGCAGTAGCCGCAGTCGACGTAGCCGTGCTCGTCGATCTCCAGCCACACGCGCGGATGGCCGAGCGCGCTTGGGACATAGCCCGGGCCGCCGCGGATCGCCTCGGCGCCGTCGCACGCGACGCGGCGTTCGTTGACCATGCTGACTTCGGGAGGCGGGATGCTCATGAGCCGCGCCGTTACCGGCATTGCGAGGGGCGTGCAACGGCCCTAGTGGCTCCTCGCAATGGCTACAGAACCCGCGATCCGCATCCGCGACCTCGTCAAGCGCTACGCCGGCGTAAAAGGGGAGGAAGGCAAGCTGGCCCTCAAAGGCGTCAGCTTCGACGTGCCGGAAGGGCAGATCTTTGGCCTGCTCGGTCCCAACGGGGCGGGCAAATCGACGCTGATCAATATCCTCGCCGGCCTCGTGATGAAGACCAGCGGCAGCGCGGAAATCTGGGGCTTCGACATCGACGCCCACCCGCGCAACGCCAAGCGCTCGATCGGCATCGTCCCGCAGGAGATCGTGTTCGACCCGTTCTTCACTCCGTTCGAGGTGCTGGAGAACCAGGCCGGCTTCTACGGCGTGCCCGCCGCGCTGCGAAAGTCGGAGGACCTGCTCGCCGCGGTCCACCTCGCCGACAAGCGCGACGCCTACGCCCGCACCCTGTCGGGCGGGATGAAACGGCGGCTGCTGGTGGCCAAGGCGATGGTTCACGCGCCGCCGATCCTGGTGCTCGACGAGCCCACCGCGGGCGTCGATGTCGAGCTCCGGCGCCAGTTGTGGGAGCTGGTCACGCAGCTCAACCGCGAGGGCGTGACGGTGGTCCTCACCACCCACTACCTCGAGGAAGCCGAGCAGCTGTGCGACCGGATCGCGATCATCAACCACGGCGAGCTGATCACCGACAAGCCCACCCGCGAGCTGGTCGGCATGATGGCCGAGAAGGTAGTCGAGATCACCGTCGACCGCGACATGGCCGCGCCGCCGGTGCACGAGGCGTTCAAGAAGTCCGCGAAGAAGGGCGACCGGACGGTCGAGATCACGTACGACAAGGACAAGATCACCGCCGGCCAGGTGCTCGGCCTGGTGCAGGCGCAGGGTTTCGTAATCGAGGACGTGACCACCCGCGAGGCGGACCTCGAGGACGTGTTCGTCAGCCTGACCAGCAGCGCCGCCTAAGCGGGCGCCCGCTTACCCCAGGTAGCGCCCGCCCAACCCGGCGTCGCGCACTTGGAGCGGCGTCCAGGTATACGGCGCGCTTTCTTCCAGCGGCGTCGAGCAATGCCGGCAGCGGCCGACCTGGCCCCCGTGCACGCGGCGAACCGCGTTCGCGTCGACACTGTGCCGACCGAACGCGCACGAAATATGCGCAAGCTTCATGTTGCGACCCTTCCCGTCCCTCATTCCCCTGTCGAAATGAGGAGTTAGCCTAACGCGCAGCGAGCGAAACGGCGGAGCGCCAAAGCGTTCATTTTGCACCGCGGTCGGATGAATCTTGCAGCGCACCCGACCGGCAGGCATTTGTCCGCGCATGATCACGCCGCAACACGACGTCATAGTTATCGGCTCCGGCGCTGCCGGACTCACCGCCGCGCTGGCGCTTGCCGAAACGCGCCGGGTGCTGGTGCTCGCGAAGGGTTCGCTGACCGGCGGCAGCACGGCGTGGGCGCAGGGCGGAATCGCCGCGGTGCTCGACGCCGGCGATACCTTCGAGGAGCATATCCGCGACACGATGGTCGCCGGCGCGGGCCTCAACCGGGTCGAGACGGTCGAGTTCGTGATCGAGCACGCCCCCGCGGCGATCGACCGGCTGATCGAGCTCGGCGTGCCGTTCAACAAGGAAGAGGGCGCGCTTCACCTGACCCGCGAGGGCGGGCACAGCCAGCGGCGGATCGTCCACGTCAACGACGCGACCGGCTGGGCGGTGCAGGAAGCGCTGCTCAAGGCGGCCGAGGCCAATCCCAACATCACGCTGTTGCCGGGACGCAGTTGCATCGACCTCATCACCGGCCGCAACGCAGAGAAGTTCTCCGGCAGTGGCCGCGTGTGGGGCGTCTATGCGCTCGACGAAGCGACCGGCCAGGTCGAGGCGTACGTCGCGCGCGCGACGGTGATGGCGACCGGCGGCGCGGGGCGCGTGTACCAGTTCTCCACCGCGCCGCGCGGCGCGACCGGGGACGGGATCGCGATGGCGTGGCGCGCGGGGTGCCGCATCTCCAACATGGAGATGATGCAGTTCCACCCGACCTGCCTCTACAACCTCGAGGTCAAGAACTTCCTCATTACCGAGGCGGTCCGCG
>JAEWKG010000107.1 GCA_023386135.1 Pseudomonadota bacterium
GACCAGGGCAGTCGCGCATATTCTCAGGACCGAGTCGCCAGTGGGCGAGATCGCGCGTTTCGCGCTGGCGACGGGGTTTCCGCTCGCGCTGATCTTCGCCGGGCGCGCGCTGCCTTTCTGATCAGCGCAAGTCGGGCGGGGTCGCCTCCGCCTTGAGCAAGGCGATCGCTTCGTCGAGCGGCATGACCTTCTGGTGCTCGGCGCCGAGAGTGCGCAGGGCGACCGTGCCCTCCTCCGCCTCGCGCTTGCCAACTACAAGTAAATGCGGGACTTTCTTGAGCGAGTGATCGCGCACCTTGTAGTTGATCTTCTCGTTTCGGAGGTCGCTTTCGGCGCGGATTCCGGCGGCAGCCAGCTTGACCAGCACCTCGTTCGCATAGTCGTCCGCATCGGAAACGATCGTCGCCACTACCGCCTGCGTCGGCGCGAGCCACACCGGCAGCTTGCCCGCGAAATGCTCGATCAGGATGCCAATGAAGCGCTCGAAAGTGCCTAGAACAGCGCGATGCAGCATGACCGGACGGTGCCGAACACCGTCTTCGCCGATGTAGCTCGCGTCGAGGCGCTCGGGCAGCACGCGGTCCGACTGGATCGTGCCGACTTGCCACGTCCGCCCAATCGCATCGGTCAGGTGGAATTCGAGCTTGGGGGCATAGAATGCACCCTCTCCGGGCAGCTCTTCCCACCCGAACTCCTCGGTCGCGCGGCCGGAGGCGGCGACCGCGTCGCGCAGTTCCTGCTCAGCCTGGTCCCACATCTCGTCCGAGCCGAAGCGCTTCTCGGGCCGCAGCGCGAGCTTGATCGCGTACTGGTCGAAGCCGAGGTCCTTATAGACGCTGTCGAGCAGGTCGCAGAAGTCGCGCACTTCATCCACCAGCTGGTCCTCGCGCACGAAGATGTGCGCGTCGTCCTGCGTGAACTGGCGCACCCGCATGATGCCGTGGAGAGCGCCGTGCGGCTCGTTGCGATGGCAGCAGCCGAACTCGGCCATGCGCAGCGGCAGGTCGCGGTAGCTGGTGATGCCCTGCTTGAAGATCAGCACGTGCGCCGGGCAGTTCATCGGCTTCAGCGCCATCCACTCGGCATCGTCGGACACCAGCGGGCCTTCGTCCTCGGTGTTGGGCACCTCGTCGGGGATGACGAACATGTTCTCGCGGTACTTCCCCCAGTGGCCGGACTTCTCCCACTGGCGCGCGTCCATCACCTGCGGCGTCTTCACCTCGACGTAGCCCGCGGCGTCGAGCCGGCGGCGCATGTAAGCTTCGAGCTCGCGCCAGATCTTGTAGCCCTGCGGATGCCAGAAGACGCTACCGTGAGCCTCCTCCTGGAGATGGAACAGGTCCATCTCCTTGCCGAGCTTGCGGTGGTCGCGCTTGGCGGCCTCCTCCAGCCGGTGGAGGTGCGCATCGAGCTGCTTCTTGTTGAGCCAGCCGGTGCCGTAGATGCGCGTGAGCTGCGCGTTCTTCTGGTCGCCGCGCCAGTAGGCGCCCGCGACGCGCGTGAGCTTGAACGCCGCCGGATCGAGCTTTCCGGTCGAAGCGAGGTGCGGCCCGCGGCACATGTCGAGCCAATCCTCGCCACTGCGATAGACCGTCAGCTCCTCGCCCTCGGGCAGCTCGGCGGCCCACTCGGCTTTGAAGCGCTCACCGTCGGCCTGCCACTTGTCGATCAGCTGCTGGCGCGACCAGACCTCGCGCGTGAGCGGCTTGTCGGCGCGGATGATGCGGCGCATCTCCTCCTCGATCGCCGGCAGGTCGTCGATCGAGAACGGGTCCCGCGTTGAGGGCGCCATTACGTCATAGTAGAAGCCATCGTCGGTCGCTGGACCGAAGGTGATCTGCGTTCCAGGCCACAGCGACTGGATCGCCTCGGCGAGCACGTGCGCATAGTCGTGCCGCGCCAGCTCGAGCGCGTCGGCCTCGTCGCGGCTGGTGACCAGTGCGACTTCGGCATCGCCCTCGAACGGGCGGTTGAGATCGCGCAGCTCACCGTCGACGCGCGCGGCGAGCGCGGCCTTGGCGAGGCCGGGGCCGATCGCGGCGGCAACGTCCGCCGGGGTGCTGCCCCGCGGCATCTCGCGCACCGAGCCATCGGGCAGGCTGATCTTCAGAAGCTCGCTCATTTAACAAATCCGTCCGTCGCTTGCGCGGCGCCCCATGACAGAAAGGGCGCGGCGCCGAAAGGCGTCAGCGAAGTGAACCGGCTTGGGGAGGATGACGCCTGCCGCCCGAAGCCGGGCGGCGGCGGTCTACGCTAGCGCGCGACCGACCGCCCCCGGAGGACCAGGGTGGTAGTAGTCGTAGTGAGGGCGCGTTCGTACTGCATCCGGGGTGCTTTATAAGCCCGAGAGGTTAACCGCTCAACCCTCGGTGAACGCCCGCGCGCCGTGGTTGGCGGCGAGCCGAGTAGTGTCGCTGTGCCTGGGGTCGCGCTTCTTGACGCTGTCGGCGAAGCGCCATTCGCACGCCGCCTTCGCCGGCGTCAGCTCGACCGCGAGGTATCCGCGCCGCGAGGTGTCGCACCACTTGAGCGCGCCGTTCGCCCCCACCAGCGCGCGGGCCAGCGTGGTCGGTTTGACGAACGGCAGGTAGCTTTCCGCGCCCGGCGAGGTGACCGAGGTGCCGCCGAATTCGACCCCCGCGCCGGGATGTTCGAACGCCCAGGCGTTGTGGCTGTCGCCCGACAGCACGACGAGGTTCGCCTCCGCTGCGCGCGCCGAATCGAGCAGCCGCTTGCGCGCCGCGGGATAGCCGTCCCACGAATCCATGTTGAACGGGATGCCCGCCGCGGTCGCCGCCAGCAGGCCCGCCATGCGCGAGGCGGCGAGCTTGGCGGTCTCGGGGTCGAGGTCGAGCGACACGGTCGGCGGCAGCAGCATCGATCCCATCACCACCTGCTGCACCAGCACCTGCCACTTGCGGCCCGACTTGACCGAGGCCTTCATTCCATCGGCGAGCCATTTCTCCTGCGCCGGCCCCATCATGGTCCGCTTGGGATCCATGTAGGCGCCGTCGTGGTATGCCTTGCGTGCGGCCTCAGCCTGGTCGGGGGCCCTGCCCTTGACCACGCCCGAGAGGTCGAACTGCTTGTCGCGCGCGGTGAGGCGGGTCTCCAGACGGAACAGTGTGGCGAGGTCGCCGATGTCGTAGCGCGCATACGTATCGTCGCTGATCGGCAGCCATTCGCTGCGTGCCTGCATCGCGGCCTTCTTGCGCGCGGCCCATGGGCCTTCGGTCGAGGGCGTGTGGTTCTCCGCCCCGCCCTTCCAGCTGTCGTTGGCGGTCTCGTGATCGTCGAACACCGCGAGCATCGGGTAGAGCTGGTGCAGGCGCAGCAGGTCAGGGTCGCTGCGATAGCTGGCATAGCGCTGGCGATAATCGGCGAGATGCACCGCTTCGGTCAGCGGCAGCGGCGTGCGGCCCGAGACGCGCTGCTTCTCGGTCGGGTAGGTGTCGTGATCGTATTCGTAGAGATAGTCGCCGAGATGCACCGCGAGCTCGAATGCGTCGGCGTCGGCGGCGTGGGCGTAGGAATTGAAGTAGCCGAAACCGAGGTTGGCGCAGCTGAACACCGCCATGCGGAAACGGTCGGTCGGCCCGTCGGGCAGCGTGCGCGTGCGGCCCACGCCCGAGATCGTCCCGTCGGGCGCGATGAAGCGGTAGTGATACCAGGTCGCGGGCCTGAGGCCCTTGGCGACCGCCTTGGCGCACCAGTCGTGCGCGGGATCGGCGACGGCGGTACCGCCAGCGGCGACATGGGCGAAATCCGCGCTTTCGGAGACCTCGAAGCGCAGCCGGGCAGGCTTGCTGCCGATGTAGCGGGTCCACAGCAGTGCCGAGTGTGCCGACGGCTCGCCGCTCGCGACCCCGTGGGTAAACCCGCCACCCGTTTGCGCCGCGAGCGGCGCGGCGGCGAGCCCCAACCCGAGCGCGCCGCCCTTCAGCAGCGTGCGCCGGTCGAGCGCGATAGCGGGCAGGGCGGCGGGCGGCTGGCGAGCTGGCATGTGCGGCGAAAGTCCCTTGGGTTTTCCCAATGCTGCCCGCTGCGTGGCGCCAAGTCACGCGGCGAATGCGGCAGCGGCTGCGATTGACCGCGGCAGCCCTGCGCGGCCAATGTGACAGGCTATGGACGACATCCAATTCCTTCCCGTCGCGGGCCGGCGGATCGCCTACCGCTTCCTGCCCGGTGCCGGTCCCATGATCGTGTTCCTCCCCGGCTACCGCTCCGACATGTCGGGCATCAAGGCGGGCGCCTTCCGCCGCTGGGCCGAAGAGCAGGGGCGCGCCTGCCTGCTGTTCGATCCCTCGGGTTGCGGGCAGTCGGAGGGCGAGTTCGCCGACGGCACGCTCAGCCGCTGGCGCGACGAGCTGCTGGCGGTGATCGACGCGGTGGGCGACGGCGGCCCAGTGCTGCCGGTCGGCTCATCGATGGGCGGGTGGCTGATGCTGCTCGTGGCCGAGCGGCTCGGCGCGCGGCTGCACGGGCTGATGGGGATCGCCGCCGCGCCCGACTTCAGCGACTGGGGTCGGTCGGACGAGCACAAGGCCAGGCTCGCGGCGGGCGAGATCGTGTACGACACCGGCCCCTACGGCTCGGTGCCGTTCTTTCCCGGCTTCTGGCAGGACGGGCAGGCCAATCGCCGCCTGACCGGCGAGATCGCGCTGACCTGCCCGGTGCGGCTGGTCCACGGGATGCGCGACAAAGCGGTGCCGTGGGACATCTCGCTGCAGCTCGCGGACCGGCTGCGTTCGAGCGAGGTTCACCTGACGCTGGTCAAGGACGGCGACCACAACCTCAGCCGCGACGAGGACATCGACTTGTTGCTGCGGGTGCTCGCTACCATCTGAAGGCCGCGACCCATGTTCTCGATCCTCCTCCCCCTCATCGCGCAAGTCGGCATCGCGCCGACTACCTCTCCCGTCAGTGCGGTCCCGCCCGAGCTGCGCGACCGCCCGCCGCGCGATGGCGTGGCTGCGCCCACTTCGCCGATCTCGACCGCGCTCGACACCTGTCTCGCCACCGCCAGGAGCGACCCCGCCAAGGCGCGCGCGCTGGCCGAGGAATGGGTCTCGCGCACCACCGGCCCGCAGCGTGCCGCCGGGCGCCATTGCCTCGGCGTGGCGGCGAGCAACGGCGGCGAT
>JAEWKG010000148.1 GCA_023386135.1 Pseudomonadota bacterium
CCTTCAGCGTACGTTCCGCCCCTTCCGCGGTGAGCGAGGAGACCACCAGCACCTTGCCGCCCTGCGCCAGCGAGAGGATCTTCGGTAGCGCGCCGATCCCGCCCATGCCGGGCATTTCCAGATCGAGCAGGATGACGTCAGCCGGCGTTTCGCCAAGGCGGGCGATCGCCATCTCGCCGGTGGTCGCCTTGGCGACGATCTCGCAGTCGGGTTCGGCCTCGATGATCCGCGACAGCACCGTCCGCGCGACGAGCGAATCGTCGACGATCATCACCCGGATGGGCTTGCGGCCTATTCGGGGCGGTCCGGAATGCGGGGCCGGGGCTTGCACGCGCTCGCCCTCAGGCGAAGCCGACGAGCTGGAGCTTGATCTGCAGCGTCTCGTGATCGAACGGCTTCATCACGTATTCGTCGGCCCCGGCGCTGATCGCCTCTCGGATGTGCGCGACGTCGTTCTCGGTGGTCCAGAACACGACCTTGGGCTTGTCGCCGCCGGGCCGTTGCCGCAGCTGCACGATGAACTCGATGCCGCTCATCACCGGCATGTTCCAGTCGAGCAGGATGACGTCGGGCATCGCTTCGATGCACCGGTCGAGGCCTTCGCGTCCGTTCTCCGCTTCGTCGACGGCGAAATCCAGCGATTCGAGGATATGCCGCGACACTTTGCGGATAACCCGCGAATCGTCGACGATCAGGCAGTGCTTCATAACGGGGGCGATCCTGTTATCTTTTCATCCCCCACCTAGGGGAGACGGGTAACCATCCGATTAAGCTGCCACCAGCGGCGGCCCCGCAAGCAGCGTGCCGAGGTCGACCAGCAGGGCCGGGCCGCGGTCGGTTTCGATCAGGCCTTGGCTGACGCGTTCCCAGCCCGGGCCGGCTTCTCCGGGGACAGGCGAGGAATCGCCCAGCGCTTCAGCGACATCGTCGATTCCGTCGACCACGAGTGCATAGCGATGGCCCGCATGGTCGACGATCGCCGCACGGGCACCTGCTTCCGGCAGTCCGTGGGCGGGCAGGCCGATCGCCGCGGCGGCATCGACCACCGTCAGCGTGCTCGACCGCAGGGCAGTAAGACCGAGCACGAACGCCGGCGCGCGCGGGACGGGCGAGATGGTCTCGAGTTCGACCACCGACTGGACCTCGGCGGTACGGAGCGCGGCGCGCCGGCCGGCGACCTCGACAATGACGACGAGCCCGGTCATGCGGCCCTCCCGCTGCGCAGCGCCGTCAATCGCGCGATGAGGCCGGCCCGGTCGTAGCGGTAGAGCGCTTCGGGCTGGTCCGCCGCACGCGCCGGGTCGGCATAGAGCGTGATGACTGCGCCAGTGGCGATCGGGTTCGTGTGGCCTTCCGTTGCGATGACAACGTCGGCTGCGCCTTCGAACTCGTCGCCCACCACGCGGTAACCGGCGCTTTCGATCAGTGGGGCGAGAATGGTGCGCGCCCAGTCGTCGTCGCCGGGAAGCCTGCACAGCGGCGGGTCGATCGTGCGCGGCGGGGCGGCGAAGCTGGCGAACAGCCAGTGAGTGTCGAGCACTTCGGCCGGCAGGCCCTCGATCAGCGCGGTGCCCTCCGACACCCCGCTGCGGCGCGCGGGCGCGATCTCGGCGGGAAGCTCGACGGTGTCGACGATGCGGTCGATGGCGTAGGCGATCTCGCTGGTGCCGTCGCCGAGGCGCAGGACGCTGATTTGCTCATGCTTCGGAGCGGCTCCATCGACACCCGCGAGCGGGAGCAGCGCGTCGCCGATCACCGCGCGCGGCGGGTCGGACGCAAGGTCGATGCCCGCGGCAGCGACGCGCTCGATCCGGCGGATGGCGCCGAGGCGTACTGCCTTGCGCCCGCCGTCGAGGCCGATGAACAGCAGCGCGGGCGTGCCGCGGGTGGCGCGCTCTTCCGCGGCTTCCTCGACCACCCGGACGCGCTTCTGCACGTCGCCGATCAACTTGGCCTTGCGGGCGAGGCCGGCGATGTCGAGCATCAGCACCGGGTTGCCGTCGTCGAGCAGGGTGCTGCCGGCGTAGATGCCCGTCGCCATCACCGCCGGAGCGAGTGGCTTGATGACCAGTTCCTCGTGATCGAAAATGCGATCGACCGCGAGTGCGAACAGGTCGCCGCTGGCGAGCCGAACCAGCACCAGCGTGCTGTCCTGGCTCTTCACCGGTTCACCTAGGCCAAGCTGTCCCGCGAGCGAAAGACAAGCGACCCGCTTGCCGCGCACGGTGACCAGTGTCGCGTGGCCGGCGCGGGCGAATTCGATGTGGCTGGCGCTGCCGTGGACGATCTCTTCGACATAGGAGCGGGGCAGCGCGAACAACTGCCCGCCCGCGCCCACGGTATGCGACGGGATGATGGTGAGGGTCAGCGGCAGCCTCAGCGCGGTCCGGGTGCCCTGGCCGAACTGGCTCGACACCTCGATCGACCCGCCCACGCGTTCGATGTTGGCGCGCACGACGTCCATGCCCACACCGCGGCCGGAAACGGCGGTGACTTCGGCCGCGGTCGAGAGGCCGGGTTCGAAGATCAGCGCCTGGCGGCCCGCCTCGTCGAGGTGCTCGCCGTCGGCCAAAGACAGAACTCCCGCGGCCACGGCCTTGTCGACCAGCCCCGCGCCGTCGATGCCGCGGCCGTCGTCGGTGATCGAAATCATGATCCGGTTGCCGCTCTGCCGCGCGCCAATGTGGAGCGTGCCGATCTCGCGCTTGCCGGCGGCGAGTCGCTCGGACGGGCGTTCGATGCCGTGATCGATGGCGTTGCGGATGATGTGCGTCAGCGGATCGCGGATCATCTCGATCATCTCACGGTCAAGTTCGACGTCGCCGCCTTCTAGATCGATCATGACCTGCTTGCCGAGTTCGGCCGAGAGATCGCGCACGAGGCGGGGCAGGGCGCCGAACAGGTGCTCGATGCGCTGCATGCGCATGCGGGTGACTGCCTCGCGCACCTGGTCGAGGATGGTCGAAAGCCGCTCGAACGGCCCCTGCACGGCGGGATCCACTCCGGCATCGCGCATCCGGCGGGCAAGGTCGTTGCGCGCGAGGACGAGGTCGGAAACGCTGCTCATCACCCCGTCGAGCAGGCCAGTGGGCAACCGGATCGAGCGTTGGGCCTGATTAGCACCGGGTGAGCGAGTCGCGCCGTCGCTGGCAGTCTCGCCGACGATATCGGCCGTGTCGTCGCTGTCGGGTTCGAGCGCCGCGATAAGGACATCGTCGCCGCGCGTGGGCATTTCGTCCCCCGCCTCGATCGCATCAACCATCACCCCAATCCGGTCGACGATGGCGAGGACGGCGGTGACCAGGCGAGGGCTGGCGGAGCGGCGTCCGGCGCGCACTTCGGCGAGCGCGTCTTCCGCCGCGTGGCTCAGCGCCTCGAGACGCGGGAAGTCGAAGAAGCCGCAGTTGCCCTTGACGGTGTGGACGAAGCGGAAGATCGCATCGAGCCGCGCGCGGTCCGAAGGATCGGCTTCCCACGCGACCAGCTCGCCGCCGACGGCGGTCATCATCTCGCGCGTTTCGGCGAGGAATTCGGCCAGCAGATCGTCCATGATTCCCCCGCGAGAAGCGCTCCGCCAAGGCTATGGACGCGCGATGGTTAACTCCTCGTAAGCGCCGCTGCTTGCGAGGGGCCAGCGGCGATGCGATAGGCCGGGGCGATGACCGCGCTCACCGTCAACGGCCGCCCCTTGCGCTTCGACATCGACCCGCAGACGCCGCTGCTGTGGGCGCTGCGCGACGCGGCCAACCTCACCGGCACCAAGTACGGCTGCGGGGTCGGCGACTGCCACGCGTGCACCGTGATCGTCGACGGCGAGGCGCTCAGGAGTTGCCTCATCAGCGTGGCCGAGGCTGAAGGACGCTCGGTCGTCACCATTGAGGGCCTGAGCCGCGACCGCAGCCATCCGGTGCAGCAGGCGCTGGTCGCCGAACAGGCGATCCAGTGCGGCTTCTGCACGCCGGGCATCGCGATGGCCGCCGCTGCTCTGTTGACGCGCAACGCCAACCCCTCCGAGGACGAGATCAAGGCCGCGGTGCCCAACCTGTGCCGCTGCGGGGTCTATCCCCGGCTGGTGCGCGCGGTGCAGCGGGCAGGCCGGGTGGCGCGGCGCGAGGAGACGATCAGCGCCGCGCCCGCGCCGGGCATCAGCCAGCAGGACGCCGAACGCGCGGTCCCGGCAATGAACCGCGGAGACTAGGTCAGCGCCGGAACCCCGGCGAGCAGGGCCCACGCCAGCGAACCGCCGGCGAGCGCGCCCGCCAGCAGCCTCGGCCCGTGTAGCTTCGACCACAGCAGGAACCCGGTCAGAGCCATCACCACCAGCGCGCCCGCGATGGTGTCGATCAGCAGCACCCAAGCGACCGGCAGTCCGACGCCCTTGTGCAGGTTCTTGAGCGTCGCCAGCACGCCCACCGCGTCCCGGCGGGCGGTGACGAAGTTGGCGCCGGGCACGTACTCGAGCGTCACGCGGCCGTTGGTGAGCGCGAACGTCTGCCGCCAGGTCTCCAGTGGCGCGACCGGCTTGCCGGCGAAAGTGGTGTTGGCCGCCGCAGGCTCCGGCTTGGCCGGCTGCGGCTTGCCCGGCAGGCTGAGGGTGCGCGAACCCCATGCCCCGAGCGCGTCGGCATCGCGGATCGCCCCCGGTGCCACCGGCAGCCGCGCGGCCGAGACCTCGACCGGCTCGCCGGTGTCGATCTTCAGCTGCTGGCGATGGTTGAGCAGCACCCCCGAAGTCCCCAGCATCAGGAACAGCAGCGCACCCCAGAAGCCGGTCCACGCGTGCGTGCGCTTGAGCCACTTGAGGAACGCCGCGCTGCTCCAGCGCCGGGGCAGGAAGGGGTGGTAGTGCACGGGCGTCCTCAGATCTTGGTGCGCAACGTCAGTTGCACGCTGCGCGGCTCGCCCGGCAAGGCGCCGGAGAAGGTCGGGACCGTGTAGTATGTGCGATCGGTCAGGTTGGCGACCGTCAGCTGCGCCTCGACCGGCCCGAAGTCGTAGCCGATCGTCGCGCGCAGGACGGTGTAGCCCGGCACCTTGAGCAGTTCGAGCGCATCGACGTAGGTCGCCGACTTGAAGGTCGCGCCCGCGCCCAGCGTCAACCCTTCGAGCGCACCCGATTGCACCTCGTAGTTCGCCCAAAGGTTGCCCGACCAGCGCGGCGTCGCGGCGAGGCGCTTGCCATAGCTCGACTGGCTGGCGGCGATCCCGGTGACGGTCACCAGCGCGGTCGAAAGATTGGTGGCGTCGACGTAAGCCGCATTGCCGGTCAGCGAGAGGCCGGTCATCGGCGTGAACACGAAGTCCATCTCCGCTCCGCGCGAGCGTTGGCGGCCTTCCTGCACCGGGTCGGCGCCGGTCACCAGCGTCACGAAGAAATCGCGCCGCTTGGTCTCGAACAAGGCGCCGTTGACCGACAGCATGCCGGGGATCGGCTCGGCCTTGAAACCGACCTCGATCTGGTTGCTGCTCTCCGGCACCGGCGCGGCGCGCTTGGCGAAGTTGGAGGACAGGTTGCCGGCCTCGGTGTTGATGGCGATGTACTTGCCCCTGGCGTAGCCGGCGTAGAGGCTGATCCGGTCGCTCGGCTGCCACACCCCGCCGACCTGGTAGCTGAGGAGATCGTTGGTCCCCGCGATCCGCGCCGCGGCGGTGCCGAACAGGCCTTCGTCGACGACCTTGACGCCGTCGAGCCGGATGCCGCCGCGCAGCTGGAACTGGCCGAACGCGATCTGGTCCTGCCCGTAGAGCGACAGCGTATCGGCAGCGATGGCGCGATCGAATGAGAGCGTGGTGACGCTCGGCACGGTGGCGGGGTCGGTGAGGACCGCCGCGCCGTTCACCACCGCGGCATCGGGCAGGTTGTAGTTGCGGCGTACGGTGTCGATGTCGATGGTCGAGTATTCGGCGCCGAGCAGGATGGTGTGCTTGAGCGGGCCGGTGACCGGCGACCACACCGCCTCGAACAGGCCGGTCAGGTACTGCGCGTCGTCAACCTGGGTGCGGCCGTTGCGCCCGGTCATCACGCCGGCCGCGTTGAGCGCGTTGCCGCCGCCGTTGCGCGCGAACGAGATGTCCCGCTGGTCGACGATGACCGCGGCACGCAGCGTCAGGTCGGGCCGCGCTTCGTAGCGATCCGACAGGGTGACCCGGTCGATGTTCTGCTCGGTGAAGTTGAACGGCGAGTAGAACCGCGCGGTGCGATCGACGTCGGCCAGCGTGCCGGCGACGGTGAAGGGGGTGCCGTAGTTGTCGACCGTCAGCCGCTGCTCGCGATGATCGTAGTTCAGCGACAGGTGATGATCGCCGAGATCGGTCTCGACCATCGGCAGGATATCGACGAAGCGGCGCGACAGGCCGCGGAAGCCGTCGCTGTGCTCATAGTTGCCGATCACCTGCGCGGCGGTGTCACCGAACACCGGACCGCCGAGCACGCCGGTCGCCGACCAGGTGTCGAACCGGCCGTAGCTGGCCGAGCCGTCGAACGACAGTTGGTCAGCGGGGCGGCGCGTGACCACATTGACGCTTCCACCCGCTTCTCCGCGGCCGAAGATTGCCGAGCCTGGCCCCTTCAGCACCTCGATCGCGGCGACATCGGCGAGCGTGCGCTTGTAGCCGTTGAAGGTGGCGCCGTCGGGCAGGCCATCGCGCAGGAAGCGCATCGGCAGGCCGCGGATGACGTAGTTGTCGGCAAAGCCGTAGCCGCCACCGAACTGCGGCGCGACGGCGCTCGCGTTGTTCAGCGCGGCATCGAGGCCGCGCACGTCCTGGTCCTCAAGCAATTCCGCCGGCACGACCGAGACGGCGGCGGGCAGGTCGCGCAACGGGGTGCCGGTCTTCGAGACATCCGCCACTTCCTGCTCGCGCTGGCCGCTGACGACGATGGGTTCACCCGCATCGTCATCGGCGAGAAGAGCGCTGAGCGGAGCCGTTGCGGCGGTAGTGAAAAGCGCGGCGCGAAGCGCCAGCGTGCGAAGCCTCATGAAAAACCTTCCTGCGAATTGTTCGCAGGTCGCCTATTGCGAGTCATTCGCGTTTGCAAATCAAAAAATGACGGATTGTTGCGATAGTCCGGACTGCGGGGTACGGCGGCAGCCATGAAAGCAACCATCTGGCATAACCCGGAGTGCGGGAAGTCGCGGGCAACGCTCGCCATTCTCGAAGAGCGCGGCGACCTTGACCTGACGGTGGTCGAGTATCTCAAGACCCCGCCGAGCCGCGAGAAGCTCGCGCAGCTCTACCGCGATTCAGGCATCGCCCCGCGCGAGGGCGTGCGCACTTTCAAGACCGACGCCGAGGAGCGCGGCCTGACCCAGGCTGACGACGACACCGTGCTCGATGCGATGGTCGCCGATCCGCGCCTGATCGAGCGGCCGCTGGTCGAGACCGACAAGGGCGCGCGGTTGTGCCGGCCGCCCGAGAAGGTCGAGGAAATCCTCTAGATCAGGCCGCGCGCGGGGCCTCGAGCTCGGCATCGCTGGCGAGCGAGCGCCAGCCCAGCACGAACACGACCGCGCACAGCGCGCAGATGGTGGTGAACCCGATCCACGCGTGATGGCCGTAGAGCCACACGCCGATCGGCGCCGCGACGACGTAAGCCGCGCCGTTGACCGAGGCGATGATCCCGCCGGTCTGCCCCTGCTCCGCGCGCGACACCGCCAGCGACGCGCCCGCGGTGAACCCTGGCCGGAACAGCCCGAAGCCCATCGAGGCGATTGCCATGCCGAGCGCGATCGCGTGCAGGTTGGTCGACAGCGCGAAAGCGACGATGCCGACGATCGACAGCGCCATGCCCCACAGCGTCGAACTGCGCGGGCCGAGCTTGAGCCGCGGGATCAGGCCCCACTGCGCGAGCAGGGTGGCGATCGCGCCGCACATCAGGACGAGGCCGATCGGCCCGGTCCCCTCGTTGGGCGTGGCGCGCAGGCCCAGCCGGTCGAGGATGAAGAAGCCGACGATGCCCAGGAACGCCGCCTGCGCATGCCCGCCGACCAGCCCCGCGACGAGCCACGGGCGCAGCCGCGAATCGCGCCACGAAAGGTCCGGGATTTCGTCCTCGGGCGGCGTGTCGGGCCCTTCGTCGTCCTGCACCTGCGGGTTGGAGTTGGCGCCGTAGGGCGCGCCGACCACTTCGCTCTTGGCGGGGAACATCGGATCGTCGTTGGGGAGCGAAATCCGCAGCGCGACCAGCACCACCAACGCGAGCAGGGTGAAGGCGAAGAACGGCCCCGGCAGGCCGGTCAGCGGGAATACCAGCAGGGGCGCGAGCGCGGGCCCGATCACCGTGCCGAGGCCGAAGCTGGAGGCGATCAGCGCCATCGCCTGGGTGCGCTCGGCGCGCGGGGTGCGGCTTGCGACGTAGGCCTGCACCGCCGGTGGAGCGGCCGAGCCGAACCCGCCGTAGAGGCTGCGCGCGGCGGCGAACAGCAGCAGGGTCCACAGTGCCGGCAGAGCTCCGGCTAGGCCGAACCACAGGATCGTGCCGCACAGGGCAAAACTGGCGATGAAGCCGATCAGCCCCAACGCCATCATCGCCTTGCGCCCGCGCCGGTCGGACCTGCGCGCCCACAACGGCGCACAGATCACCCACAACAGGGCCGACCAGGTGTAGGCGAGGCTGATCCACACATCCGCCACGCCGAGCTCGGTGCCGATCGAGGGCATGACCGATTGCATCGCGGTGTTGCCCGCCGCGGTGACCAGCATGACCATGAACAGGAGCGCCAGCCGCTCGCGCGAGATCGGCTTACGCGGAGCCTCGCCGGTGAGCGGCTGTGGGTCGGACTCTGCCATGCGGGTGGCGCTAGCGGGCGCGGGGGGCGCTTGCAATGCGGGCGCGAAACTGCCAGTGCCGCGCCCTTGAAATCGGCCCGTGGCGGGCGGAACACAGGGCGCGCTAGCTTTGACCACCCCCAACGAGTTGGCGATCCGCCGCCGCGAGACTTTCGGACAGAAGACGGCGCGATTCTTCGGCCAGTGGGGCGTGTTCTTCCGCGGCTTCCTCGAGCATCCGAAGATGGTCGGCTCGATTATCCCGTCCTCGCGCTTCACGATCGACAAGATGCTCGCACCCGTGAAGTGGGACGAATGCGAGGTGTTCGTCGAGTATGGCCCCGGCGTCGGCACGTTCTGCCGTCCGGTGCTGGAGCGGATGCGGCGTGACGGCACGCTGATCGTGATCGACACCAACCCGCTCTATATCGACTACCTCAAGAAGACGATCACCGACGGGCGGTTCAAGCCGGTTCTGGGCAGCGCGGCGGACGTGGAAGAGATCGTCCGCGCGCACGGGTTCGATCATGCCGACTACGTGCTGTCCGGCCTGCCGTTCTCGACCCTGCCCGACGGGGTCGGCCCGGCGATCGCCGCGGCGACCTATCGCATCATCCGCCCGGGCGGCGCGTTCCTGGTCTATCAGTTCAGCGCGGCCGCGCGCGACTTCATGGCCAAGCACTTCCGCCGCATCGACAGCGGGTTCGAGGCGCTCAACGTCCTCCCTTGCCGCCTGTTCTGGGGCTGGAAGGACTGAGCGCCTACTCGAAGGTCTCGCGCACGCTGGCGGCCGACGGGCCGGCGAGCTGGCGGTAGATCGCCGCGACGATCCCCGACACCACCATCGCCACGGCGGCTCCCAGCAGGCCGTTGAGGAAGCCGAGCACCGCCGGGCTGCCGACGGCGGCCGAAATGAGCCCCATGATCATGAACAGCACCATCGCCAGCACCATGTAGGCGAGGAACAAAAGGGCGTAGAATCCGAGCAGGCGCCACTGCACCGGCATGGTCATGGCCCAGGACCGCTTCATCGCGCTGAGCGGATTGCCCTCCCGCTCGATCGCGATCACCGGCAGGGTCATCGACAGGCGCGTCACCGCCATCAGCAAAGCCAGCACCATCGCGATGCCGAGCACCAGCGCGACCACGTAGGCCAACGCCGACGACACCATCGCGAGCACCGCGACCACGACGCCGAGTACGACTCCGAGGACAATAGCCGCCAACACGTAGCCGAGCATGGCCAGCACGAACACGCCGATCAGCGGCAGCAGCGTCCGGAACCCGACCGAGATTGCCTCGCCCACCGAAGCGCGGCGGGTGTCGCCGATGAGCACGATCATCGCGCTATAGCCGACGAAGCTTGCCAGCATCACGACCAGGAACAGTGGAATGACGGTAGGCAGAAGGCCTTCGAGCATGTGCTTGGCGGCTTCCGGATCGCCCGCCGGAGCCATCGACATGTCGAGCAGTTCCGGCCGGATGAGATACATGATCACGGTAGGCAGGAAGAAGAACACACCGCCGAGGATCGCCAGCAGCGAAGCGTTGGCGCTGACCCGCGCCACGCCGTCATTCCAGGCCTGGCCCATATCGAAATGCATCGGTGTCCCTCTCGTATCTCGCGCTGCTTGATAAACGCCGCCGACATCGCCAGGCAATCGCTCGATGTCCACAGGCTTGCAGCCCGAAATCGAATTGCGCGTCTCTGACGAACGCCTCCCCTACCGCGACGCGCTGGCGGAGATGGAAACGCGCAATCGCGCGATCGCCGCGGGCGAGGCGCGCGAGTTGGTCTGGCTGCTCGAACATCCCCCGGTCTACACCGCCGGGACCAGCGCGGCAGGCGACGAACTGCTCGACCCCCGGTTCGAGGTGGTCGAGGCTGGGCGCGGCGGGCGCTACACCTACCACGGACCCGGGCAACGCGTCGGCTACGTCCTGCTCGACCTTGGCCAGCGCGGGCGCGACGTACGCGCGTTCGTCCACGCGCTGGAGGGCTGGGTGATCGCGACGCTCGCTGATATCGGTCTCGAAAGCTGGCGGGCGCCGGGGCGGATCGGCATCTGGACCCGCGACATAGATGGCTCCGAAGCGAAGATCGGCGCCATCGGGGTTCGCGTGCGGCGATGGGTCACGATGCACGGCTTCTCGGTCAACCTCGCGCCCGACCTGTCGCATTTCGGCGGCATCGTGCCGTGCGGGATCGCGGAGTTCGGGGTGACCAGCCTCGCCCGGCTCGGCATCGACCTTGCGCCGGAGGCCTTCGATGCGGCATTGCTCGCCCGCGCCGGCGACTTCCTCGCCGCGATCAAGCCTTGCGAGAACCGTTGATGCCGCTCAGCCGCCTTGCCGCCCTCGCTCCACTCGCGCTCCTCGCCGCGTGCAACGGCTCCGGGGAGAAGGGCCCCGAGCGCAAGACGGCGGCCGGCGAAGTGCTGGGCGGATCGATCAGCGATTCGATGCTGCCGCTCGATACCGTGCAATCGCAAAGCCCGCCGCTCCGCGAGAGCGCAGCCGCGAGTGCCGACGAATCCACCGACAGTGCCGACAAACCGGCCAACAGTGCCGACACCGAACAGCCGGCACCCGACGCTTCGCCATCCGCAACGCCCTCGGCCACGGCGAGTGCCAGCGCTACGCCGCAAGCCGCGAACTGAGTCTTACTCCGCCGCGTCGGCGGTTTCCTCGTCCATCCCCGGATAGTCGATGTAGCCTGCCGGCCCCGGCAGATACCAGCTCGCCGGCACGTTGACGTTGGGCGCCCACTCGGCGCCGACGCGGATGCGCTCGGCAAGGTCGGGGTTGGAGATATAGGGGCGCCCGAACGCGATCGCGTCGGCGCGGCCGCTGGTGACGTCGGCCTCGGCACTCTCGGCGGTGTAGTCGCTGTTGAGCACCAGCGGGCCGCTGTAGTTGGCGCGGATGACGCCGTCCTGCTGCGGCACGTCGGTCTGGCCGAAGGTGCCGTCCGGCCCCGGCTGGCGCAGCTCGACGAAGCCAAGCTTCAACTCCTCGCACACCTTGGCCGCCGCGGCGAAGGTGGTGGCGGGATCGCTGTCGTCGCAGCCCTGCGTCTCACCATTCGGCGACAGGCGCACCGAGACGCGGTCGGCGCCCCACACCTCGATCAAAGCGGTCAGCACTTCGCGCAGGAAGCGGGTGCGGTTCTCGGGGCTGCCGCCGTATTCGTCCGAGCGCAGATTGGTCGCATCGCGCAGGAATTGGTCGACCAGATAGCCATTGGCGCCGTGGAGCTGCACGCCGTCGAAGCCCGCCGCCTTCGCGTTCTCCGCCGCCTTGCGGTAGTCGCCGACCACGCGGGCGATCTCGTCCTTCGCCAGCTCGCGCGCCGGTTGGTAGTCCTGCCGGCCGGTGGGTGTGTGCGCGTGGCCCGGCGCGCAGGTCGCGCTCGCCGAGACCGGCGGGTTGCCGCCGAGGAAGTCGGGGTGGACCAGACGACCCATGTGCCAGAGCTGCAGCACGATCTGGCCGCCCTCGTCGTGAACCGCCTGGGTGACCGGCTTCCAGCCTTCGACCTGTTCCTCGCTCCAGATGCCGGGCGCGGCGGGCCAACCCAAACCTTCCACGCTGATCCCGGTCGCTTCGGTGATGATGAGGCCCGCGCCGGCGCGCTGGCGGTAGTATTCGACCATCATCGCGTTGGGCACCGAGCCCGGCTGGGTCGAGCGGCCGCGGGTGAGGGGCGCCATCAGGACGCGGTTCTTCGCGCGGATCGCGCCCAGATCGATCGGCTGGAACAAGGCTTCGTGCATGGGTGGC
Organism: Pseudomonadota bacterium; assembly: GCA_023386135.1. GTDB lineage: Bacteria > Pseudomonadota > Alphaproteobacteria > Sphingomonadales > Sphingomonadaceae > Tsuneonella. The sequence continues at coordinate 12,553 of JAEWKG010000148.1, forward strand.
CTTTTCTTTGTGGTTTCGTTTCGCAACGGAGCTAGGGCGGCCCAATGGCGAGCGCAACTCACCCCGACGCGGAGAAAAACTTGGCCCCCAGCCTGCGGCACTTCGCGGCCCTGCTGGGCGGCAACGCTGCGCTCGCGCTCGGCCCGTGGCTGGTACGGCTGAGCGATACCGGGCCGGTTTCGGCCGGGTTCTGGCGCATGCTGCTGCCGTTGCCGCTGTTCGCGGTGCTGGCATGGCGGGAGAAGCCGGTCGCTCCGGCCAGCCGCAAGACCGTGCTGATTCTGCTCGCGGCGGGCGCGTTCTTCGCCGCCGACCTTGCCAGCTGGCACATCGGGATCGAGCAGACCCGGCTCGGCAACGCGACGCTGTTCGGGAACTCGGGCAGCATCCTCCTGATGCTGTGGGGCTTCATCGCGCTGCGCCGCGCGCCGCACTTGCGCGAAGGCGTCGCGCTCGCGGCGGCGCTGGGCGGAGCGGCGATCCTCCTCGGCCGCAGCCTGGAGATTTCGACCGCGACGCTGGTCGGCGACCTGTTCTGCCTGCTCGCGGGCGTGTTCTACGTGTTCTACCTCGTGCCGGCACAGAACGCGCGCGCCTCGATGGGGCAGTTCAGCGTGCTGGCGCTGGTGTGTGCCTCTGCCGCGCCGATGTTGCTGGTCATTGCGCTCGTGGCGGGCGAGCCGGTGCTGCCAGGCGCGAAGGGCTGGCTGCCGGTGGTCGCTCTTGCAATGTCGAGCCAGGTGATCGGGCAGGGGCTGCTGGTCTATGCGCTCAAGCACTTCACCCCTCTCGTCGTCGGCATGGCGCTGCTGACCCAGCCCGCGCTCGCCGCGCTGGTCGGGTGGCTGGCATTTCATGAGGCACTCGGCTTGCCCGACATCGCCGGGATGGCGCTGGTGAGCGTCGCGCTGGTGCTCGCGAAGGGCCGCTAAGGCGCCGATCGGTTCCCCTCGATCAGTACCCGCTTGAGATAGGCGTGGAGCAACGCCGCGCGCACCGCGTCCTCGGCGTGATCCGCGCCGACCGAGTGGCCGCCTTCGAGGTATTCGTGGAAGTACACCGGGTTGCCGAGATCGATCAGCTTCGCCGCCATCTTGCGCGCGTGACCGGGGTGGACGCGGGCGTCCTCGGTCGATGAGTAGAAAAACACCGGCGGGTATTTCACGCCCGCCTTGACCGCCTGATACGGCGAGTACTTCGAGATG
>JAEWKG010000163.1 GCA_023386135.1 Pseudomonadota bacterium
GTCCTGCACCGACAGCGTGTGCCGCGTGCCGAAGCTCACCAGCCTGGCGATGTCGGCGTGCAGACGGTCTTGCGAGACACCCACCGACGGGTCATCGGCGGCAGCGAGCGGGGCGGATGCGGCGAGCGCCGCGAGAGCCAAAAAGCGTTTGCGCATAGGCCCCTGTCGAACAGGCCCACGCGCAATGCAAGCGGTCAGAAGCGCACCGGCGCCTCGCCGTAGCGGTTGGCGCCGGGATCGGATTTCATCCCCCCGAAGACGATGACGATCACGATCGGGACGTAGCCGAGCACGCTCTGCCAGCCCAGTTGCGCCGGCATCGCCAAGCCCGGATGTGCGGAGCCAGACGCGGCCGCATGGCGCATCATCGCCACCACCTCGTCGGCGCTCGCCCAACTCATCGCGAGAGTGCCGAGGTAGATCAGCCCGGCCAACGCCGCCCATAGGCCTGGTTTGCCGCTGTCGTGCAGGCGCCTGACGAACGACGCGGCGATCAGCGCGATGTTGATCAGGCCGAGAACGATGCCGACCATGATCATCGGCCGGATCGATTCCGCCATCTGGCTCATCATCGCCGCCTGCGCCGCCGCAGGGTCACCGCCACGCGCGGCGGCCATGGAGGTCGCCATCGCGCTCATGGTCATCGGTACGCTCATCAGCAGCCCGATCGCCATGTTGAGCAGGAACAGGAACAGGAACCAGTACCAGAACGTCTGCCGCGCATCGCGTCCGCCGAAGTCGGCCAGATGCGCCGCGTGGTATTTCATCGCTCCCCACATGGTACTCGCTCCCCCTGTTTGATCCTGCTCAATAGGCCCGCGCGACCAGCACCCGCTCGACCGCCGGCTCCCCGGTGAAGATACACGTTCCATCAGCCGGCGCCGCACCGATCGGCACGTTGCGCAGCGTCAGCTTGAGCGCCTTCAGCCGCTCGGCCACCTGGTCCAGCGCGGCGCCGGTCGGCTTCGACCATTGCACCTCGACCCAGCCCGGGTTGGGCGCGGCGAACGCCTGTTCGAGCGCGGCGAAGTCCGCGACGCCGCGCTGGATGCGCGCGTCGCGCTCCGCGCGGGCATTGGCGAGCAGCGACGCCTGCATCGCTTCGAGCATGCCGGGGATCGCCTGCGCGGCCTCGTCGAGCGAGGGCGTCTCGAACGCCGGCTTGCCGTTGTGGGCCCACAGCGCATCACGCCGGAGCAGGCTGATCTTGCCCTCGGTCATGTCGCGCTGGCCGACCTCGACGATCAGCGGGGCACCCTTGCGCACCCAGTCCCACCGCTTCGCCGCTGCCTTGCCCGGCTTCTTATCGACCAGCACGCGCACCCGCTCGCCGAGCGCGGTCGCACCGGCGAGCTGTGCGCGCAGGCCCTCGCAATAGGCGAGCAGCGCCGCATCTCCCTCGTCCTCGCGCAGCATCGGCACGATCACCGCCTGCCACGGCGCGATCGCGGGCGGCACCTTCAGCCCGTCGTCGTCGCCGTGGACCATGATCACCCCGCCGATCATGCGGGTCGAGGTGCCCCAACTGGTGGTGTGCGCGAACTGCTGGCCGCCTTCGCGGTCCTGGAACTTGATGCCCGCCGCGTGCGCGAAATTGGTGCCGAGGTAATGGCTGGTGCCGGCCTGCAGCGCCTTGCCGTCCTGCATCATCGCCTCGATCGACCAGGTCTCGACCGCGCCGGGGAAGCGTTCGTTCTCGGGCTTCTCGCCCGCGACCACCGGCAGCGCTAGGTCTTCCTCCACGCAGGCGCGGTACATCTCGAGCGCGCGCATGGTTTCGGCGCGTGCGTCCTCGGCGGTCTCGTGCGCGGTGTGGCCTTCCTGCCAGAGGAATTCGCTGGTGCGAAGGAACATGCGGGTGCGCATTTCCCACCGCACCACGTTGGCCCACTGGTTGGTCAACAGCGGCAGGTCGCGCCACGATTGCACCCAGCGCGCCATCGCGTCGCCGATGATGGTCTCGGACGTCGGACGGACGACCAGCGGCTCTTCCAGCTTCGCCTCGGGATCGGGCATCAGCCCGCCCTTGCCGTCGGCGATCAGCCGGTGGTGAGTGACCACCGCCATCTCTTTCGCGAACCCTTCGACATGCTCCGCCTCGCGGGCGAAATTGCGCAGCGGGATGAACAGCGGGAAATAACAGTTCTCGACCCCCGCGGCCTTGATCCGCTCGTCCATCAGGCGCTGGATGCGCTCCCAGATGCCGTAGCCCCACGGCTTGATCACCATGCACCCGCGCACGCCCGATTCCTCGGCCATGTCGGCGGCGGAGATGACCTCCTGGTACCATGCGGCAAAGTCGTCGGCGCGCTTGACCGAGAGGGCGTGGCGGATCTGGGACACGGGTATTCTTTCAGTGAGACGTTCGAGGGCGCGGCCGGTTAGCGGCGCGCGAGGTTACTTGCCAAGCTCGTCGAGCTTCTTCTGCATCGCCGCCATCTGGGCGCGCAGCTCGCCGAGCTCGTCGCCCTTGGCCGGGCTCGCCGGCTCGGACGGTCGCGCCGCCTCTGGCCGCTTGGGCATCAGCGCATCGGTCGCGGCGCGCATCATCGCAAGGTTGGTCTCCGCCATCTTGGCGAACGGGTTGCTGCCGGCGCGGGCGTGCAGCGCCTCGGCGACTTTGGCCTGGTTGTCGCGGAAATTCGTCATCATGGCTTCGAGATAGGCGGGCATCATCGCCTGCATCGAATTGCCGTACATGCCGATCACCTGGCGCAGGAAGCTGGTCGGCAGCATCTGTTCGCCGCCGCTCGATTCCTCTTCCATGATGATCTGGGTCAGGATCGAATGGGTGATATCCTCGCCCGTCTTGGCGTCGAGCACCTTGAAGTCGGTTCCGTCGCGCGTCATCCGCGCCAGATCGTCGAGCGTGATGTAGCTCGACGAGGCCGTGTTGTAGAGGCGCCGGTTGGCATACTTCTTGATGATCGTTGCGCCATCCGAGGCGTCGTTGCGACGGGCCATTTGCTGAAGCCTTCTCAAGCGTTAGTCGGCTTGGCTTAGCACCTGCAGCAATTGCGGTGCAACAAATGCTGCGCGTTTTGTGCGCAGCAAAAGTCAGCGCGCGAAACGGCGGCCGAGCGTCGTGAGCAGTTCGTACTGCGACAGGCCGCAGCGCGCGGCGGCGGTTGGGAGGTCGTAGGGCACGTCCAGCCAGTCGCCTTCGCGCGCATCCGGCGCGGCGGCGAGATCAACGACGACCATGTCCATCGACACCTTGCCGAGGATCGGCAGCGTGGCGCCCTCGTGCGCGAGCTCGCCGCCCCCGCCCCAGCAGCGCAGGAAGCCATCCGCGTAGCCTAGCGAAACCACGCCGACGCGCATCGGCCGGTCGGCGACGAACGCCGCATTGTAGCCCACCCCCTCGCCCGCGCCGATCTCGCGCACCTGCAGGACGGCAGCGCGCGGGTATGCGACCTGGCGGATGATGCCGGCGAGCTCCTGGCGCGGAACGCCGCCGTAGAGCGCGAGGCCCGGGCGGGTGAGATCGAACGCATAATCCGGCCCGAGCGCGATGCCGGCGCTGTTGGCGAAGCTGCGGCGCTTGGCGGGGATCGCCGCTGTGGCCTCACGAAAGCGCGCGAGCTGGGCGGCGTTCTGCGGCACGTCCTCATCCGCTGAAGCGAGGTGGGAGAGCAGAGTCTCGACTTCGAGCCCCGCGAGCGCGGGATCGCCGATCGCGCTCATCGGCAAGCCGAGGCGGTTGATGCCGGTGTCGACCATCAGGTCGCACGCGCCGCCGCCTGCTGACCGCCAGCGCGCGACTTGTTCGAGGCTGTTGAGCACCGGCCGCACGCCGGTCGCGAGCGCGAAGGCGCAGTCGGCGTCGGACATGGGTCCGTGGAGGACAGAGACCTGGCTTGGCGGCACGTGTGCGAGCACACCCGGAACCTCGCTCCAGTGCGCGACGAAGAAATCGCGCGCGCCGGCCTCTGCGAGCACCGGGACGACATTCTCGACCCCGAGACCATAGGCGTTGGCCTTCACCGCCGCGCCCGCTCGCGCCGCGCCCGACAGGCGGTCGAGCGCGCGCCAGTTGGCCGCCAGCGCCGCGGCGTCGAGGTCGAGCCGCAGGC